>NZ_JAJKGM010000003.1:0-163680 GCF_021412605.1 Clostridium celatum | reverse complement strand
ATGGACACATCCTTTCTTAACTAAATATTATTTTACTTAGTTCGATTTAATGTGTCCACTACTTTATACTAACACCATTGATCCTATAACATTTATTGGTGTTCTAAGCTCATGAGATAAATTTACAAAATAATTATTTTTAAATCTTTCATTATCTATTATTTCTTTACTTAATCTTTTATTTTCTTCTAATTGTTTATTTAACTTAATAGTTTTTTGATTAACCAAATGACGTAGTATCTTAACATAATTAAATATACAAATGAACAATGCTATTATTATAGATATATATATAATATATGCTAACTGGGTTTTCCATATTGGATTTTTTACTCTTATTTTAATACTTGTTTCCTTTGTCTTTTTACCTTGTCCATCTCTAGCTCGTATTTTTAAAGTATAAGTTCCTGATTCTAGATATTTAAAATCTAACTGATTTCTTGAATCAATATATATCCAATCTGAATCGAACCCTTCAAGCATATATTCATAAGTTATACTATTTATCCTTTCATAGTTGGGTAAAAAATAACTAATATACAAATTTTTGTAGTTATGCTCTAAAACTAATTCATCTCCATCATATACAACTTTATTTTTACCAACATATATATCTCCAATTACAACTTCATTATTATATGTTTTATAATCTTTTAATTCGCTTGGATTAAAATATGTAATTCCTTCTGTACTAGCAAACATTATATATCCACAATCAAGTTTTAAGCTTGAATTTAAATTGAATTGATATGCATGTAAACCATCCATTTTTGTGAAATTTGTAAAAACTTCTTCTTCTATATCAAATTTATTTAATCCTTTATTAGTACTTATCCAAATATCACCATTATCATCAACTAAAATAGAATTAATAAAGTTATTAGTTAATCCATCAGCTGTAGTATACGAAGTAAATTCATTTGTTTTTAAATTAAATTTGCTTAATCCTATATTGGTGCCTATCCATAAGTTATCACTAGAATCAAATACCATACAATTTATATAATCATTTATTAACGAATTCTCATTTAAAGTTTCTCTTACATATTTGTCCATAACACCATTTTGTTTATGGTATTTTATTAATCCAATATTAACTCCACCTAACCAAATAATATCTTCATCTTTATTATCTTGAAGTATATATTTTATGTTTCCTGGATTTATCCCAAACTCTTTCATATTTTCGCTATAATATGTCTTTTCTCCAGAACTTATATTGTAAGAGTAAAAATCCGTTGTTGTTGCTATCCAGATATTCTCCCAATCACTATACATATAGCTCAATTCTGAATAATAATCATCTCCAATAAGTATTTCACTATAAGAATTTTCCTCGGTATCAAAGTATATTAACTCTTTATTGGTAACAGCAATAATATATTTATTATTAATTTCAAACATAGATCTTATATATCTATCCTTTAAATTAAAATTTTCTTCTTCATATAAAACATCTACTAGCTCACTAGTCTTATAATCATAGATATATATACCATAAAATTTAGTACCTATCCATATATAATCATTATGATTTAATATAGCTACTGCATTGTTGTCATATTTATTAATACTTTTAAATATAATATTTTCATTTAATATATTAATCCCCTTATCCGTTCCAATCCACATTGTACCATTAAAATCTTCATAAAAGCAGGTTATAATATTACTACTAATTGAATTTTTAGATAGTTCATCTTTTTTTAATATATCAAATTTCTCGTTCTCACTTGAATATCTTATCACACCATTACTACTAGATATCCATATGTTATTATTACTATCATTAAAAACATAGTTATTATAGAATTTAACTTTTTTACCATTAAATTCGTAAATGCTATTTATACTATTTTTAGTGATATTGTATTCTTTAATACTCTCACTATCAATTATATATATATAATCTCTTCTCTCTTCTTTTATGTTATAAATAAAAATACCTTCTTTAGTAGATATCCACAAATTACCATTTTCATCCATGGTCATATTTGAAATAAATAATTTATCTGTACTACTATCACTTCTGTTACTGCTTACTTTTAAATCTTTATCTATTATATTTAACCCTTGTTTAGTTCCAACCCATAAAATATCCTCCCCCTCTTCTAAACAAGTTATTGATGAATTTGTTAATGAGTTTAAATCACTTGGATCATGATAAAAAGTTTGAATTGAGTTATTTCTAACATCTATTTTCATTAATCCATTTTCCGTTCCTACCCACATAATATTTTCGTCATATTTACTCTTTATTAGTGATGTTATACTTAACTCCCCTAAGTTATACTTATCTTTTCTATCCTTCATTCTTACAATGACACCTGTATCGGCCATCAAAAAATCCAATCCATTATCAGTAGCTATCCACATATTCCCATAAACATCTTCTTCTATATCCATTATGTAAGTGGAACTCAAAGTATTTTCACTCTTAACATTACAGTTATATATTTTTATTATTTGCCCATCATATTTATTAAGTCCATCTTTTGTTCCTATCCACATATAACCTCTACTATCTTGAAATATTGAAGTTACATTTTCATTTGAAAGCCCTTCATCAATAGATATATTTTCAAATTTCGCCTCATTTAATATTGCCCCAACTGAGTTTATAGGCATGAAAATATTTAATAAAATAAATATAATGAACATTCTTAATATCGTATACATTAAAACCTCTCACTGTTAAATCTACTTTGATGTAAATTAATATTTTAATTAATATATTAAATAAACTTATATATTTTTTTCTATACATTAATTTTTCATGCAAAATATTGTTATATTAATCATTTTACTTTATTTATTTTAATTTATTTTCAATTTGTCGCTAAATGACTATTTTTGTACCTAAATTGCATTATTAAATAATTTAAACATAAAAAAATAAAGGGATACTGTTTAAAATCAGTATCCTTCAATATGTTATAATTAAATTTTATATTAAACCATTAGATATGTAGTAAATATATTATTTTCATGTTTTCTATTAATATATCCATTATATTTTTTAACAACTTTATCAACTTGAATTAGCCCAATACCATGCATATTACTATGCTTCGTAGTTAAGAATTTACCATTTACTTCATTGACATATCCATTAGTATTATTACTTATCTTAACTACTAATCTATTCATTTCAGAAGCTATTTTTAAATCTATAAATTTATCTTCCTCAATAACATCACAGGCTTCTATGGAATTATCCAACAGATTACCTATAATAATACATATATCTACATTAGAAATTTTTATTTCTGAATCTATTTTCAGATTTAAATTTACCTTTATATTTTTTTCTTCTGCCATTTTCATTTTACTCATTAATATAGAATTTATAGCTATATTATTTGAATACATATTTTTATCAAGCTTAATAATATTACTAGTTATTTCATTTATATATGAAATAACTTCTTCCTTTGTACCTGCTTCTAATAATCCTAAAATCATACTTATATGATTTCTAACATCATGCTTCCATCTTATCATTCTTGTGTACATATTTATAATTTCTTCATCATGCATTTTACGGTCCAATTCCATTTTTAACAAAAACTTCTCTTCAGTTTCTTTTGAGAATGTATTTAAAACATATATTAATAATATTTGAATTATACATAAACTAGACACTATTATTATAATATTTATATTTATTCTATCTAATCTTTCAACTAAGTCTCTTTCCATTATAAATATTAATATATGGTGTAAAACTAAAATAGTTCCTCCTACATATAAAGTTTTATTTTTTATATATTTTATAAAACCTATATTATTTGCCAATATACTAATACATATAAATTGAATAAATCTATTAATAAGCATTGCTACACTTTTCTTATAATTACCGTAAAAAGCTATTTCAGCTATAGTTGTATTGAATATTTCTGCAACTACTATTAATACTATAAAAGAAATTATTAACATAATAGTAAGATAAACTGATGATAAAAAAAATTTTTCTGACATTCTCCCTCTCCTAAATACAATAGGGTATATTAATAATAAAATATAATAACCAAAAATAAATAAAATTATTCCATTTCCTTGTATATTAAAAATTACGTTATTGGTGTAATCGGATGGTATTAATGTATAAATAATTATCATAATTATTGTACATACTTGACTATATCTTTTATTTTTAGGTGGCATAACCTTATTAAAAAAATACATCATAATAAGAACATTTATAAATTCACCAATTACTTCCATCACAAATAAATCAATCATATAATTACCTCAAGCTTTATTGACATATATAATTTATAAAAGCGTCATTTACTTCTTTATACCTTCCTCTACTTATTGGTATTTTTAAACCACTTACTAGCAATACGTTATTTTTTATTATCGCTTTTATATACTTTACATTTACTATGTACGATCTATGGCATCTTATAAAATATTCACTAGGTAATACTTCTTCTATTTCACTTATTTTCTTTCTTAGTGTTATTTTCCCTGAATTTGTATGAATATCTATATAAGGTGAAAACATTATACAATAATTTATATCATTATAATCTAATTTAATAGTTTTTTTAGTTGTCTCTAAAATAAGTATAGATTCTTTAAATTCATTAGTTATTCTATTTAAGGACTTGTCCAAACAGAAATATAAATCAGAACTTTCTATAGGCTTTATTAGATATTGTAATGCCCCCACCCTATATCCATGTAATGCATATTTAAAAAATCCTGTTACAAATACAATATCAACCTTATTATTTTTTTCTCTTATTATATTTGATAACTCGATTCCTGACATCTTACTTAATTTTATATCTAAAAATATTATGTCATATTTATCATAATCAGACCATTCAAACAAAAATAATTCTGCTGTTGTAAAGTTATCAATTGATACATCAATATTTTTTTCTTTTGCCCATTTTTTAATTTTAACATTAAGAAAATCAATTTCTTTAGCTTCATCCTCACATACTGCTATCTTCATCTCTATGACCATCCTCCAATGTCTTTAGATATTATAATAGTTATATCTTCTTGATTTTTTGTCAATACTTTATCTTTATTCCAATCGCTTAGTTATTTTTCTAAATAACTAAATAATCGGCTTTTATTATAACTTACTTTTACATACATTGTAAATTTTATTTTGTAATAGCTATAATAGATGTTATTAATGCATGATCACTTCCCGCTAATATTGACTCCTCATATAAATACTTTGTTTCCATAATTTCACTAACGGCTTACTTACCCTTTGGTAACTACCTTACTAAAAAGTACATTATTGTTAATATTTCACCTGTTTGATATAGTAATTTTATCAAAATAGAAGGAATGATTTATATGAATAAAAATTTAAAAATATTATATTTTAGCCCTACTAGTGGAACTAAAAAAATTGTTAAAGCTATAGCCGAATCTATTGATTCAAACTATGAAGAATTTGATATAACATTGCCACAAAACAGAACTAATAACATAACTTTTTCTAGTGATGATTTAGTTATAGTAGGTATGCCAACTTATGCTGGAAGATTTCCAAGATTACTACATAATTTTCTAGATAAGATTACTGCTAACAATACACTTGGGGTATTTATAACTACTTATGGTAATAGAGATTATGAAGATGCCTTATTAGAGCAATATGATATTTTTACCTCAAAAGGATTTATAGGATTAGGTGCTGCTACCTTTATTACAGAACATTCATCAACAAGTAAATTAGCTACTGGAAGACCACATGCTGAAGATTTAAAAACTGCTTCTGATTTTGGATGTAAAATTATAAAAAGATTAAAAGAAATTAACTCATTATCAGATTTAAATTCTTTAACCCTACCCGGAAGCATGCCATATGTAGAAAAGAATATTCCATCTATGCCATTTGCTCCTGAAACTAATGAAAAATGTGTTACTTGTGGAATATGTGCAAAACACTGTCCAACTAGTGCTATAGACTTTTTAGACTACAGAACTATTGATATTTCTAAATGCATAAAGTGTAATAGCTGTGTTAAGAGATGTCCCTTAAATGCTAAAGCAATGACTTCAGAACCTTATAAAAATATGCAGAATATGCTTATTGCTAATTTTGCACACAATGAAAAGGTTCCTGAAACATTCTTAGCTTAAAAATTAATCCGTATCAAATTTTTAATGATACGGATTGATTTGTTATTACTTTGAAAATTTCAAATTTTCATCAATAATAATATTATATTCTTCTGTAAATTTATCTTTATTTTTCATTCCCCAATCAAACATAGATTCCATTATTGGATATAAGCTTTGACCTAATTCTGTTAACGAATATTCCACTTTTATTGGTACTTCTTCTGAGTAAACTTCTCTTTTTATAAATCCATTCCTTTCCAATTCCTTTAGTTGTGCTGTTAAAACTTTTGCACTTATATTTCCAATTTCATTTTGAAGCTCACCAAACCTCTTTGTACCTTTTCTTAACTTACACAATATTATAAATTTCCATTTATCACACAATAATGAAACTACTAATTCTATTGGATACTTTATTTCACGTTTCTTCATAAGTTTCTCATACTTCCTTATTAGCTTTATGCTTTAATTATATATTACTATATCTAAATCTCAAAATAATATAAATAAACACACTAAAATCAATTTAGATTTTAGTGGGTTTCATGTCTAATGACTAAAGCTTGGATACATTTTAATGTTATTTTTACAATTACACTAAACTGTATTCTGCTAAAAAGTATAACTAAGATTCTTTGTTAATTTTTTTCATTCTATCTTTAAATGCTTTTAAAATAATAGTATTATTACTATTATTACCATTAATAAAAGACGTATTTTTCTTTATTGTATCGAAATCAAACTTTAATAATAGTTTAGCAAAACATTCATCTGCAAATGAATTTGATAATATTTCAATATTATCTAGATCAAAAATAACCTTGTCATTATTCTCAATAGACTCTTCAATTTTCTCTCTTAATTTATTTCCTAAATCTCTTGTTCCTAAAGAAATTCCTAATTCACAAAATCTTATAATCATATTATTCTCCTTTACCACAAATCAAAAACCATGTCTTCTGCTTCATCAACACTTACTGGAATATTTTCTCCAAATATATCTTCTAGCCTAACCTCATTATCCATCTCTATTTGAAGTGATACTATCGTACCATTAAAATATGGTATATCCCTTATTTCCTTTTCATTATTTTCTATTATCAGCTTTTTATTTCCTGAGTATATCATTAATTTCCCATCATTTAACTCAATAAACCTAGTAGTATGATAAAGCCCATTCCCCATACCTTTTCCATTAGTAACCGATTCTCTTATACAATAAGAAATAGCCTCTTCTTCTGTTAGATTGCTATACTCGCTTTTATCATTTTCTGTTAAACTTCTATATATTCCCTTACCACAATCAATTATTGAGATACATAATTTACGTCCTGTCGGATATCGTTGTGCAACTAAAAATCCACCAATATTAGAATCAGCATGATTTTGAACATTATCTACAACTTCAAAAAAACAATAATTTAACATCTTAAAAACTGATTCTTCTAACTCAAGATTATTTCTAAAAATTTTCATTACCTCATTAACTAATTCTATACTATTAGTATTATCAAAGTTTGTAATCTCAACAAATCTTCCCTCACTACTATATCTATAGTTATTAACTACCGTTTCTTTATTTAAATGCTTATAAAAATCTAGCCTTTCTGCATAACTATTAGAATTTTTTATAATTATAGAAATTGTGTATTCTTCTGATATTTTATATTTGTATAGTGATACTATAACAGCTAAAGTCTCGGGTTGTACAAATTTATATAATACTAAATTAAGCGTGTATTCTTCTCTTTTATTATTAATTTTGTTAAATTCATTCGTAATTTGCTCGATTGTTATGTAATCTGTAATATTAATAGTAATATCTATCATCCTCTGTGCCTCCTAGCTAGTTACTTGAAAATTTTCTATTAATTTAAAATTTTAAGTAAATTATATCACAAATTACAATATTAACCTATTATCATTTCTTTATTGTTCCCAATTCTATTGCTTTTATTCCTTTATAGATATTCAAATAAAGCCATCCCCTGTAGAATATACATTACCATTCTTAAATTCAAATACTATTTCATCTTTGGAATTTACTTCAATTTTATTAATAACACTATTCCATATTCCTTCATCAAACCCTGTAATTAACTCATTACACTTTTCTAATCTTCCTATAAACTCTTTTATATTTTCAAACTTAATCTTTTGCTTAAATACATTTTTCTCTGCCTCTTCTACTCTATTCTTTACTTCCTCATACTTAGTAACTAATTCATTATATTTTTCTTCATACTCTTCTTGATTTAATGCTGCATGTGCATTTCTTTCTACTTGTTTTTTAAGTAACTCTATCAAAATTTCAGCTTCATTTTCTAATTGCAACTTCTCTTTTTCTAGTTTTGAAGTATCACCTAACCTATCAATTATTTCTTTATAATCTCTCAATATCTCATCTTTATTTTCTATCATCTCATTAAAAGCTTTAACAAATAATTCTTTAAGCTTGTCTTCATATATATGTGGTGTTTTACACCTTTCATTGTTATCATACTTATGGTTGCATCTCCATACAACCTTTCTATATTTACTATTAGAGTGCCAAGTCTTACTCCCATAAAATCCACCACACTCACCACATATTATCTTCCCAGAAAAGCAAGAATTACTTCTTCTCAATCCTCTATCACTTCTTCGCCTTTCAAATTCAGCTTGTGCTAAATCAAATACTTCTGCACTTATTATTGCTGGATGACTATTCTCAACATAGTACTGTGGAACTTCTCCCTCATTAACTTTCTTCTTTTTAGTAAGAAAATCTACAGTAAAGCTCTTTTGAAGAATTGCATCTCCCTTATATTTTTCATTATGAAGAATACTTCTAATAGTACTTTCACTCCACACTTTTTTTCCTGCTGGTGATGGAATGTTATTTTCACTTAAGTACTTAGCTATTGTTGTTCCTGCTGTTCCCTCTAAAAACATTTTATATATTAATCTTACTGTCTTAGCTTCTGATTCTACTATCTTAGGTAATCCATCTTCACCTTTTTCATATCCTAGGAATTGCTTATAGGGTAAGCTTACTTTTCCATCTGCAAATCTCTTTCTTTGTCCCCATGTAACATTTTCTGAAATTGACCTACTTTCCTCTTGAGCCAAGCTGGACATTATCGTGATCAGCAATTCTCCTTTACTATCTAATGTGTAGATATTCTCCTTTTCAAAATATACCTCTACCCCTTTATCCTTTAGCTTTCTAACTGTAGTTAATGTATCTACTGTATTTCTTGCAAACCTTGATACTGATTTAGTTATTATTAAATCTATTTTTCCTGCTAAAGCATCTTTAATCATTCTATTAAATCCATCACGCTTTTTGGTGCTTGTTGCTGATATACCTTCATCAGCATAGACCTCTACAAACTTCCATTGATTATTACTTTGAATATATCCTGTGTAATGATCTACCTGTGCTTCATAACTTGAAAGCTGCTCTTCATTATCAGTAGAAACTCTTGCATAAGCTGCTACCCTTTTTAATCTTAAACTACCTTCACTAGATACTGTAGCAAAAGTTTCTACTGCTGGTATCATTGTTACCCTTCTTGCCGTTGTCATTTAAACCATTCCTTTCTTTATTACCTTTCCATTTTTTAAAATCACAATTACTGTTCTGCTTTCTTCAATCTTTATTTTCTCTATAGTCTCATTAAATATATCTTCATCAAACTCTTTTATCTGTAATACTACATTAAGTAACTTTATTAATTGTTCTTCACATATTGGCTTTGCTATACACCCTTCATCTCCATACTTATGATGATTTGAACAAACCCAAGTGCTTCTTCCATTTCTATCTTTATGCTTATAGTTTTTACCACAAATTCCACATTGTATTTTAGAAGTAAATATATAATTTTTCTTTCCTGGCTCACATTTATATTTAATCCTATTAACTTTCATTATTTCTTGAGCTCTTTTAAATGTTTCAATATCTATAATTGCAGGATGTGTTTCTTCTGCATAATACTGTGGTATTGTTCCTTTATTTTTAATTAGCTTCTTAGTCAAGTGGTCCTTAACGTATTTCTTTTGCAGTAACGCATTACCTATATATTTTTCATTTTTAATAATGTCTGCTACCCTTTCAGAATTCCATTTTCCACCCCTTAATTTTTTCACCTTCATTTCTCTTAACTTTTTAGCTATTACTGTACACCCATATCCATCTAAATAATCCTGAAAAATCATTCTAACTATTTGAGCCTCTTCCTCATAAATCTCAATTTTCCCTTTGTCTATCCTATAACCATAAATAAATCTTAAGTTTATAAGCTCTCCCTGCTCAAATCCTTTTCTTATTCTCCATTTACAATTTTCACTTACTGATCTACTTTCCTCTTGCGAAAAAGAAGCGAGGATAGTAAGCATTAACTCACCATCCCCGCTCATACTATGAATATTCTCTTTTTCAAAAAATACATCTACATTTAACTCTTTTAATTCTCTTACAGTTTCCAACATCTTTACTGTATTTCTTGCAAATCTAGAAATTGATTTTGTTATAATCATATCTACCTTTCTATTTCTGCATTCATCCAATAACTTATTAAATTCTTCTCTATTGTCCTTAGTTCCAGTTACAGCTTCATCTGCATAAACACCCACATAGCTCCATTCATTATTATTTTGAATAAGATTACTATAATAACTTACCTGTGCTGAAAGTGAATGAAGCATTGCATCCTTACCATTTGATACTCTTGCATAAGCAACTACACGTTTTTTACTTGGAATTTTTGAAATTCCTTTTTGTATCACTTTAATAGTTCTTTCCATTAAATCACTTCCTTCCAGGTATCAATGTTAGCTCTACTAAATATATAAATCAAGTTATAAAGCCCCAACTACAGGATTATATTTTTTAACTAATAACTTATTTATTTTCTTATAATCCTTTTTATCTATTATTTCTTTTACTAGCATTGATTTTGCTATAGCTATTGCTACTCTATAATTCTTTTCACGATTAAATTGTTCTTCATTCATTTTCCCTATCCCCTTTACCAAAACGTTTCTTAATATAACAATTATGACTACAATACTTCCTATTCTTATTTCCATAGCTTTTAAACTTATTACCACACTCAGAACAAGTTAATGTATAATATGCTTTTCTATCAATACAATAATCATGTTCTTTCCACCATTGTCTCCTACATTTATCAGAACAGAACTTTTTTCTTTTACCTTTCTCACTTTGCTCTAATTCCTTTTCACACTGCTTACATTTAATATGTTCCTCTATCTTAGTATTAACTCTACTTGCTCTTACTCCACCTAAATTATTTCGTCTACAAAAAGCCTTTACCGTATTCTCTGATATCTCTAAAGCTACTGCTATTTTAGAATAACTATATCCTTTTTCCCTGAAAACCTTTATTTTTTCTTTTTCATTATTAGTCATATGAATCCTCCTAAATCGACTTATATAAATTTATTACTACATATCACTCTGAAATTTATATAAGTCAACATTATCCATATTAATTCTATTTATTAAAAATCATAACAGTTGCATCAAATCCACCGGCTTTAAGCTTTTGAACCTGCTTATCTGCATTTTCTCTAATAGAAAAAGAACCTGCCATAACTCTATATAATGTTTTACCATTACTAGAATTGCTAACAGATTCTTCTTTATAAGTTATTCCTAATTGAGATAATATAGCTTTTGAAACAGCTTTAATTATTTCTTTTTGCTTACTATCAAATAAACTATTATCCCTTGAATTATCTAAAAATCCTAATTCAATTAATACCGCTGGGGCTTTTGTTTCTCTTAAAACATGAAAATTTTCTTTCTTAACACCTCTATTTACAAATCCAATATTAACAATAGCTGCTTGTATTTTATCAGCCATAGCCTTAGATCTAGCATCTTGATTTAAATAGGTATAAGTTTCTACACCAGTTGCAGCTTCAGGCTTAAATGCATTTCTATGAAATGATATAAAGTAATCATAATTACTTTTATTCTCATAATTACTTCTTTGTTGCAATGTTAAAGTAGTATCAGTAGTTCTTATCTCATCAACAATTACTCCATGTCTTCTTACTTCCTTAGATACCTCTTTTCCTATTGCTAAAACATCATTACTTTCTTTTCTTCCATTATAACAAGCTCCTGGATCATTTCCTCCATGTCCATAATCAAAACATAATCTACTCATTAATATCATCCTCCTTATTTAATTGATGTAATATATCTATAAGTTTCTTTGGGATAGGTAACCCTACCCTACCTGCATTTTCTAAAATACTAATACCTTCATTAGAAATGTAGAAAAAAATAACGGCTGTACGAATTGCACTACCGTTCCCTAATATTTTTGAATCAATTATATGAGCTATTGATACTAATATAAAAATTACTACTTTTCTAAATATACCTTTAAACCCAACTTCACTTGAAATTCTCTTTTCAACTATTCCAGCCATAATTCCAGTAATATAATCTACTGCCACAAATAATACTAACGCATACGCTAAACCGTCTAAACCTCCTAACAACCACCCAAAGAACCCACCTAAAACTGTAATGAAAAATTGTCCTACATTAATAAATTCTTTCATCCTTTTATACACCTCTCTTTTAATTACAATATTTTTTGTATCTGAAAATCATATTGTATTTTCATTGTATTAGTAGGAGTTTTTGTTACCGGTGCTGCTAATAAAGTTTGTGCTCCTACATGTGTTCCAATAGAATATTTTCCTATTGTCAAAGTTACATTTGCTCCATCTTGTTTAATTTGTTCTAAGGTATATCCTATTTCGTTATCATCTACTCTATACTTTAAATGCCTTTGAGTTGATGATGTATCTATTATTATAGGAGTTGCTTTCACTGCATTATTATTTAAATAGCATATCTTTTTATCCTCACTTAAAAAAGCTACACTATCATTAAAATCACTAAAAAAATATGATGTTGCTTTACCATAGTCTCTTACTAATGTTAATGTCCCTCCATTTATAACGTACTCACTGAATTTACTTCCACTTACATAAACCTTATTTGCTCTAATATTCACATTTACATATTGGCTACCTATATTACTTGTATCAAGGCTTAATGTTTGTACTTGCCCTGTATCTATATCTATAATTGCTAAGTTATTAGTTTTACTGTAGGCATTTATAATAATTACTCCATTATCACTAGCTCCCCATCCACAAAAAGTATTAGTTATACTGCTGCTTAATTTTCCTGAAATATCTATATATTTATAAAAGGTAAAATCATCATTTAAAATTAATGCATATTTAGGATAAAATATTGATGTATAACTACTTGTACTTTTCTCTCCTAATATACAAACCCATTTATCTGATGATCTAGTCATGGCTTTTCCAACATAATAATTACTTCCACCTGCTATAGCATCTGTTCTAGTACATGGACATACTACTGTGATTTCTTCTTTTTTAGTTGGTAAAGTAGTCATATCTCCAATCCACCATATACTTTGGAAAGTTCCATTAGCAGCATGTGTAGGAAAATCAAAAACAAAATGTAATAATCCATTTCCCTCTGTGTCTAATTTGGTTTCAGCCGTATTTATTGTTCCCTTTAAAATATCACTTCCAGAATATGAAGTTGCTTTATCAGCATAAGCAACTAACTCACCTTTATAATAAGGAGTATCAGCACTTTCCTCTCCACTATAACTAGTTAAAACTATGTTTTGAAATGGAGCCGAATAATAATTACTATTTCTATTTCCCTTTATCTTTGAATAAAAATAATCCATATATGCTATTTTGCTAACATAATTATTAATAATATTTTCAGTTTTAGCTTCATATATTTTTTCTCCATTTTCACTATCAAATAACTCAACTGTTGCAATTCCCCTAGTTGGAACTTTTGGTTTTTGTTTTAACAACTCTTTTCTATCTTCATTTATTAAGTCTATATTGTAAGCAATACTTTCTCTAAATTCCAAAACCCTTACCCCCTTTTAATTTAACTCTACAATACAACTATCACTTGCCTTCTCTCCATTAATACTGAAATAATTTATTTCCTCAGTGATTATTTTATTTACTAAATCATTAAATAAAATATCTACGGCACTTCCTATATTTAAATTCGTGTCTACTCTTACAAATTGAATTTCTTGTTTCACTTCTGCATGTGGAAGCTCTGAACTTAATCCTCCTTGAAGATTCCTACCATCTATCATACATTGCATATTATATATAGGTATTTTTACTGTACCTGTGTCCGTTTTTAAATATATTCCTACATAATGTGCACCTGAACTAACCTGTGGTATTCCTAAAGGTATACCTATAACATTATCTCCTTGATGAAGTTTTTGCTTTGGCTTAAATGGTATTTCAACATTATCTAGTTCTATTTTAATTGTTAATGTACACTCTGAACTTGCTATGCAGCTTATTGCTACATTTAAAGCTAAATTAGTATTTGAAACAGCACTTACTCCTAAATACATTGGCTGAATTTCAGTAGTACTTACTGTTAACTCTAATGGATTTCCATAGTAAAGCATTGAGGTTAATGCCTGAGCAACTTGATTGCCTAATTCATCTGTAGCACTTTTTATCAATGCTGCTGGGTCCATTGATTTAAGAAAATCTCCTAATGGTTGTCCTAATTCAACTTTTGTGTTTATACCTGTAAGTAAATCCTTTTTTATCTTAATAACTTTAACCTTAACGTCAATATCAAATTCACTGTGTCTAACAGTTACAATATCTCCAACATTAACTTTTTCTAAATCCTTAAATCTTAAATATTCTCTACTCTTACTTAACTCTATAAAATCAACTTGTATATTAATTGAGCTTAACCCTATGGTTTTTGCTAATTCAGTTGCTACCTTTCTTAGAGTAACTTCATCTTCTGCTTCCTTAATTTCAACTTTCTTTATAATAGGAAATGGTGGATATAAATCACTATCCCAATTTGGAACATTAATGTATTTCTCATAAAGTCTTATTCCATTAGCTCCTTTGGGATATATTTTTGTGACAACATCAGTAGTGTCTATTGTTATTTTTAACCCACTAATATTTTTCCCATACTTTATAAGTACACCATTATCTTCCCCTCTTTGCTTTAGTATTTTTATATCATAATTATCTCTAACTAATTCTCCTTGACCCCATCTATCAATTATCTTAAACATAGCTTCAGCTGGACTAAGTTCTACCATATATAAAGTATTAGGAATAATAATATCACTATCTACACTATATATTGTAGATAAATCACTTATCATAGCTTTTTGCATTGCTGTTTTTACTGAAGCATTAGTTGGTCTTTCATCTTCAATAAAATAATTAGCTAGATCATAATATATATGATTAGCATATGCTTTTACTCTTTTATCAGCAGATTGGACTTTTTCAACTTTATAAATTCTAAATAACTGATTATCAGCTTTTATTATATTAAATTCTTTAAGATATATTGCCTTCTTTGAATTGGCTGGATATTCTATTTCTAAATAATATTGTCCATTTAACTCTTCTGTTACTTCTGCTAATATTGGTTCATTTAAAACTCCAAGTCCATTATTATCAAAATTACCTTTAATAGTTTTTTTATCATATATGCATAACACTTATAGCCACCTCCAATTTGGAATAACCTCCACTTTGGAAACACTACCTGTCCATGATATATTGTTTTCTCCTATTTCAAACTTAGGAAATTCACCAGTCATTTTATTATTCAAATTATCTGTAGCTTCGTTATAGCAATTTTGCTGAACACTATCTAAAATAATATGATTTGTAACTTCTTTTAACTTTATAACTTCTGAATTAATAGTTAAATTAATATCTCCACTACCAAATATCTTAATTATTGGCTCTGAATATATACTTCCTGGATTTGTTACACTTCCTTCTGCTGTCATTTCAATAACATCACTTTCTACTTCATACTTAAAAGGTCTGCAATTAAAAACTATAACAAACTTTGAAATATACTTTAGTACCTGTGTAAAATCTATTACATTAACTACTTGAGCTATATACTTTTTATTATCTTGATTGCTAAAAATTAAATTACTTTCTCCATATGACAATAGCCATTCTTTTATTTCATCTATTTTATTTGGTAATACTTTATCTTTAATTGAAGATTCCACAGCAATAGTAATATCTTCATAAGTATTCTCATCAAACCTCAAGCTTGAACTTTTTCCTGGAATAACTACGTTAGTAATTCTTCTTTTAGGAGATGGTATAGCTGGTCTTTTAGAAATATATACTCCATAATCTGAAAAGCTGTTTTTACCTCTAAAATTAAAACTAAACATCTATTTACCACCTCTTCCCATAGTTATTCTTTGTCTATAGAACTCTAACTCATAAGCTAATTGTTCTATATCTTTTTCAGTATTATTTATGAAGTTTTCAATATACAGCGTAAATGTACTATTACTATTTTCATTTGATGTTCCATTTACTTTTTGCAATGCCTTAGCTAATAAATCATCTAATCTATCTATAGGCAATACTGCTTCTGTACCAGCTTCACCAACACCTATAACACTTGGAGAATTAAAAATACCACCTTTGGCATACCAACTAACTGATAGTTTTGGTACACTTGGTGGTACTAAGCTAAACTCTCCACTTAAACTAAAGTGAGGTAATTTAATTTTAGGTATTTTTATTTCTGGCAATCTTAAATTTCTAAAGAAACTAGCTATTGAATCTAACGCTCCTTTAACCGTATTCTTTGCTGCATCTATTGGTGTAGTAATTGCAGTTTTAATTCCATTCCAAACACTTGTGGTAGTATTTTTAATGCCGTTCCAAATTCCTGATATCGTTGAGCTAATAGAATTAAACACCGTTGATATTACATTTTTAACCCCATTTACAACATTAGAAATTACACTTTTAATTCCTTCCCATATAGTTGATGTCGTACTCTTTATACTATTCCAAGTATTTGTCGTTATAGTTTTAATTCCATTCCATATACTAGTTACCACTGAATTAATAGCATTAAATACAGTTGTTATTGTATTTTTCATTGAATCTATTATTGTAGAAATACTATTTTTTATAGATTCCCAAACACTTGATGTTGTAGCTTTTATGCTATTCCACACAGCTGTGGTTATCCCTTTAATAGCTTCCCACACTGTTGATATTATTGCTTTTATTAGTTCTAATGTAGTGTTAATTATTCCCTTTATCAAATCTAGTGTAGTAGATATTATGGTCTTCATATTTTCCCATACAGTTGATGTTAGATTTTTAATAGCTTCCCATGCACCTTGCCAATCACCTTTAAAAATATTCACTGCTATGTTAATAACACCTTTTATAACTTCAAGTGTGTTTTTTATAACAGTAGATATTAATGTAAAAGCACTGGTTATTACATTTACAATACTATCTCCGCATTGACTCCATATTTGTTTTGCAAATTCAATAAAGACTTTAAATAATTCTTTTAGTCCATCTATAATTCCACCTATTATATTTTTGACTTCATTCCAAGTAGCGTTAACTACATTTTTAAACTCTTCATTGCTATTATATAAAGTAACAAATATAGCAATAAGACCTGCTATTACTCCAATAACTATTCCTATTGGTCCTGTTAACGCTGTAAGGACAGTTCCTAAAGCCCCTGTTGCTCCACTTGCTGCTCCTATAGCTGTGGATATCGATCCAAAAGTTGTGAATAATGAACCCCCAACACTAATAACTTTTCCAATAATACTTACTACGGGACCTATAGCTGCAGCTATCATTGCAAACTTTATTATCAAATCTTGTTGTGCTGGACTTAGTGATGTGAACTTTTCAATAATACCTGTAACTGCTTGAATTAATCTTTCTATAGATGGCATAGCTCCCTCTACAGCTTCAATTAACTTTTTGCCTAAAGGTTCTAAAGCTACAGCCATTTGGTTTTTTAATATTACAAACTTATCACTTATAGTTTCCGTATCCTTTGCAGCTTTTTCTATTGTTTCTGGACTACTTTCTATACTACTTATTAATTCATCAAGGTTTAATCTACCTTCTCTAATAGCAGCTGCCATATCTGGTCCTGCTTTTGCTCCAAACATCTCCATAGCTAAAGTATTTGCTTCACCAGCTGTACCAGCTTCTTTAATTCTTTCTATCATTTCTGCAAGTGCTTTATTAGGTTCACTTATTCCTTCCTTAGCCATCTTTCCAAGTGCAATTCTTAAACTTCCAAGTACAAGTTCTGTATTTACACCTTCCTTTTCAAACTTACCAAGCATAGCTGCTGAAGTCTGCCAATCAAATCCCATTTGTCTAAGTGGCCCACCAAACTTAGTCATTAACTCTTGAAGTCTTGAAACTCCTATTCCTGTACTTTGGCTAACCTTAAAGGTATAGTCTAATGCCTCTGCATAATCTTCTGTACTTATCCCTGCATCCTGAAACATTCTTGTAGCAGCTGGAATAAGTGTGTTTATATCCTCACCTGTTATCTTTGCTAGTCTTAACATTTGTGTAGATAATTCTTGTAGTGATTCTCCACTTAATCCTGTTCTTGTGTTTAAATCTGCTATTACTTGGCTAGCATCACTCATTGTAGTATTCACTGTAGTGTACACTGCCTTGAAGTCATTTTCTAATCCTTTAAGAGATTCTCCTGTAGCACCTGTTCCAATTCTTATAGTATTATTAGCTTTTTCAAAATCTGTAGCTAATTTATAAAGACCTGTACCAGCTGCAACTATAGGTGCAGTTACAGACATAGAAAGTGTTTTACCTACACTAGAAAACCCTTCACCTACAGTTTTCATTTTGTTGCCAATCCCCTCAAAAGTTTTACCCATTTGAGTCCAGCCGCTACTTTGAACTTTAAGCTCCTGATTAACACTTTTAAGTTCATTTTCCATCTTATTAAGCTCTGCTTGAGCATAATCTAATTTAATCTTTAAGTTTTCAGTAGCTTTAGCATCTTCACCTTTTGTCTCTGCACTTTCTTGATAACTTTTGGATAGTGCTGCTACCTTTTGCTTTTGAAGTTCCATCTGCTTGTTTAATGTATCTTGCTTTAGTTTCAAGGTTTCTGTTACTTTACCATAGACACCCATCTTAGTGCTTGCAGCAGCAAACTCACTTTGGACAAGTTTTAAACTTCTTTGAACTTTACTTATACCATCTTGAAATCCTTTATCATCAAGACCAATTTTAGCAACTACTGTATTACCTCCACTTGCCATATCTGTATCTCACCTCCCTTAGAAAAGAACATTATCTATATAATCAAATTCTTCTTTTTCTTCTATTCCATTAACTTTTTTATAAACACTAAAAAGAGCAGTTAATTTCTTAGGAGTACTTCTCCAAAACTGCTCTTCACTCATACCTAATAAATTTGTCCCCAAATAATAAAGCCACTCCCAATTCCATGTATCCGAATCGGTGTGGCTTTCTATTCCCCCATATTTTCTTCTATTTCAGGCATTGACTCACTTAATGCCTCATTAATTACTGTTCCTAATCTTTCCAAATCACCAAGCTGTAATAGATCTCCTACTGATTTTAAAGTTACAGTATCATCTTCAACTTTAATTGCTGCATATAAAAGAGCTCTTATAGCTTTAATTTTCATAAGCTGCAAATCTTCAAAGGCTTTATTAATATCACCATAAACCTCTTCTAATTCACAAAATGTATTCATATTAAACTTTAATTCATATTCTTTATTTCCTAAGGTAAATTTAATACCTTTATTTCTTAATTCTGCTGCTTTCAAAATTATCAACTCCTTTCTAAATTTTTAATCAACAAAAAAACAGGGCTTATTTTTCCCTGTTAATCTATAATGGTAAAATTATCTGGACTAATTATACTATACGTTACTCTACCTTAAATTTAGAACTACTCATTATTCACTCAAATGATCCTTCATCTCTATTCGGTACCACTCCCGCTGTTTCTTCATCTTCAGTATTTTTTATTTCGTCAATTAACTTTTCTTCAGCTGCTTTAGCCTCTTCACTAGTTACTTCCTTTGATTTATTTTTGAAATATCGAATAGCTTTTGGTATTTGACAAAGCAGTATTCCCCCAGCAAGTCCCACTAAGGCTATTGAAAACTGTTCATCCTTTCTTAAGTTTGCCCCCTCTTGAAAGCTATGCTTCTTAACAGTCTCTATATACTTCTCAGGACCACCATTTTCTTTTGCTTTACGTGATAAATTCGCATAACTCCAGCCTTCAGACATATTTCGCGCCTCCCTAATGTTTTACTTATATAAAAGCAATTACTACTCCAATCAGTATACATAATATAACACTTGTTAATATCCAAACTTTAACTTTTTCTCCAAATGATCTAGTTGAACTTTTATCATTTCTAAAATGCCATATATTCCATAATCTCATTGATCTTCTTGTATCCATATTAAACATAGAAACATCATCCATAAGAATATATTCAATAAGTGTAGATTTATAATTAGGATATTTTTTGTGCAACACTTTATAATACAGCCATGATAAAAACAGTATAGATGGATAGCTTATCGCCAACCCTATTGATAATTCTATACTAAATACATATTTACAAATTAGAAAAATTATCAATGCCACAAAAGATGCTATACGTAAAATACTAAACAATCTTCTCATTACCATTTTCCTCCTACATATATAAATGAACCTCTAGTTATTACCACTTCTAAACGCCTCTTCGGATTCATAAATATTTGATTCTGAAATACTGTTTTTATGACCACATTCTGTACATTTCCAAATATATCTATGATCATCAAACCCTAGCTGTTGATTTAAATATGCATTGCAACGGTCACAATACCAATCGATATCATTAAATCTATTACTCATTAATTTCTATCCCCCTTTCTTTTCTCTTGTTCCATCTAACAATTCATTGAGTAATCATAATTTTCTTACACCTTTCCCAATACCCATAGATATTAGAAGAAACATCATAATACACTTATTATACTAAACTTTCCATTTAATTCAAATAACTTTAATGAAATAGCTTATAAAGTCACAGCTGGCTCATCTGGAACTTCTGTAAACCAACCACTAACTATTGAAGTATCAACCCCAGTTCCATCTTCATCAACTATAAATCTATAATTGCCATCAAAATCTCTAGCATAGAACTTTCCTGATAGTTTCGCACTTTTAGGATTTGGTTTTTCTGCTTCAGTATCATATTCATCACTTGAAAGTTCAAACTTCCCTTTTAATAACCACACATATCTATACTTTCCATTAGTCTTTTTAGATTTAAACCCAAGAGCTATTGTTGGTGGTATATCATCTTTATTTTCTATAAGTACGCCTTTTACAACTTTTGCTCCTTGAAGTTTTGCTCTACTTGCTAAAGATAATTGATTAACTTCTATCTCAACATCTACTCCTTCAAATGCAGCAATAACATCTTCTACTGAATCATCTGAATATATATTTTCAGTATTTGATTTTGGTGATAGCTTTGCACTTATAGCTCTTTCTAATTTTTCTGGTGTTTCATAAGTTGCTCCACTTGCAGTATCTTCTGTTAAAATTGCTATATGAATATCTTTTAATCCCATTTGTCTAGCCATTCTATCCTTCCCCCTTTTCTTCTAAAAAATAAAATCTAATTCCCTTGTGATATATTGCTGTATCACTTTCATATAAATCTTCTTCATTAAGCCTCTTAAATCCACAACTAATTAATAACTCTTTTACATTACTTACTAACTGTGTATAATCTTCTTTACTCCATATATCCACTTGTATATAATGTCCTGTCATAGCTTCAATATCATCTTCATATTCTTGTCCATTAACTGAATACTCATGAAATGTTATATATACTTTAGCTTTTCCACTATACTTTTGAAAGGATACTGGCATTTTTAAAGGCTTTAAAGCATCAATAATTAATTTATTTATCAAACTCATCAAGCCCCCTTTGAAGTTCTTCTTTTATTACATTATTTATTCCTTTTTCATTTTCAATTACTGATTTTTCTGCCCAATGTTGAGCTGGTATTTTACTTGTACCCCATTCAGTAAACTTACTATAAAAGAACTCTGTATTATCTCCTTTATTAGGACCTATCATTACAAAATCTACTCCATTATCTTTGTTTATTTCTGAAACTTTAATATTATCAGCCATATGTTTTTTTATATCACTAGATCTTGGAGCTTTCTTTTCCATACTATCTTTTACAAGTTCACCTGCTTTATCTAACGCTTTCTTTTTAATTTCTTCTGACTTCTCACCTAACTTATTTACCTTATCAATAAGTTCAGCCATTCCTTCAAGTTGAATCTTCGCCATTAGAGTCCACCTCCATAGCTTTTATTTCACAATATTTATTTTCATATCTTATGTTATTTATATCTGTTATGTTGTACTTCCTACCTTCAAAATTAATTATCATACTTTCATCTATATCCTTTATAAACCTTATAATAAACTTAACTGTCTTTTCTTTATTTATAGTTGCAGCTTCAAAGTATTCTTTACCACTTAAATTTAAAACCTTAGCCCATACAGTTTTATAATCTTTCCATTCACTAACTTCAAATCCATTTTCATTAATAGCTGTAACTAATATCTGAAAAGTAATTCTATGTTTTAAACTTCCTATCATCACCATTCATCCTTCCTGTATGAAAATAAAAGCTTAGTCATAATATCTATAACTTCTTTAGCATCATAATCTTCTCTTTTTTCATACATATTAGCTACAGAATACATTACTGCTTGTTTAACAATCTCTGGCACTACTTCAAACTCTGATACAGAATATCTAAGAATACCTTCTACTAAATCTTCTGATACGTTAATAAAAGTTGAGATGAGTGTATCTTCCTCCTCACCATCAACTCTTAAATATAATTTAATTTCTTCTAATGAAACTACCATACACTCACCTCCACTAAATTATTATGATGTTTTCATTTGTATTACTTTTATAGCTTCAGGTAATATCAACTTACCATCAACTCTTTGTGTTGCTTTAAATCCAACTTGTCCATTAGCCGCATATAATTCATTCAATCTTTGGAATGACCTACCTTGTCTATCTGCTACCCAATAATACTTAAAGTCACCAAAAGCAATAGATTTTGCTCCTGCTCCTAAAGTTGGTATATATGCTGATGTTTTAACTGGCCTATTTAAAATAGTATCTGGTGCTCCTGCTGTAATTGATGGTTGCCAGATATATTGTCCATTTCCATCTTTAAGCTTTCTAATAGCTTTTACTGTAGCATCATTCATTGTGAATATTGCATTTTTTCTATATGGAGATTTTAAAGAATAAAATAAATCCATTATTTCATCTAATGTTATAGCTGTTGCACCTGCAGCTGTAACTCCAACTTCTGCTCCACCAGTATTTGCAAATATTCCTGTAGGCTTTCCTGTCCCGTCTCCGATAAAGAATGCTTCCTCTTCTTTAGCTCCAATTCTTCTAGCAAACTCTTTTGCTATATATTGCTCTAAATTAAAAACACTATCATTAAGAAGTTCTTCTGAAACTTTAATGATAGTGGCTAATTTATATGCTCCTATTGATACTTGCCCGAATGCATCATCTGACTCTGTAATTAAACCTTCTTCATCAACCCATGAAGCAGTTCCTTTAGTTGAAACTACAGGTATCTTCCTATCTCCAGAAGAAGTCTTTATTACATTAGCAAGCTGTCTAAATATATTCTGCTCTTCCAAGCTTTCAATTAATGTTCTTTCAAATTCATCTGGTGCAAGAAACCCTCCCTCACTGTCAGTACCAACTTGAAGTGCATTTTGAATTTCAAAACTGTTTTTATTTCTCATAGTATTCCAGAAAGCATTATTATACTCATCTGTTGCTCTTCCTGTCTTTTCTCCTTGAATACTTGCTTTTGGATTATTTCTTATTGCATTTGACGTAGCCTTTGATAACTCTAAATCTAATGCTGCTTGTCTATCCAATCTATCAATTTCTTTTCCTAAGTTAACAACATCAGCTTCCATCTTCTCATAAGTTTCTGTATCCTCTGCTGATAATAAACCTTTATCATTTCTTCTACTATCTAAAAATGATTTTGCACTATCCCATAGCTTTGCTCTTTTTTCTCTTAATTCTAATATTTTATTCATACACATTCCTCCAAATTTAATATTTTAATAACTCTAATCTTTTTAATAATTGATCATGTGGTGTTCCTATATTTTCTACAGGCTGTGTTTCTTTTACCTTTGGTATCTTTCTCATCAAAGCATTAGTAACTGTTACTTTGTCAAAAATAAATCCATCGGTAATTTCCTCACTATCTTCATATAAAACCGTATCTGCAAATCCTAGCTCCACTGCCTTTTGTGCACTGAACCAAGTTTCTGCATCCATCATTTTAGATATCTTCTTTCTTGGAAGTGATGTCTTTTTCTCATAAGCATTAATAATACTTTCTTTTACTTCTGAAAGCATATCAATTCCACTTTGTAGGTCTGAAGCTTCTCCAAATATAACTGTAGCTGGATTATGAATCATCATCATTGCAACTGGTGACATTAATATTTCACTACCTGCCATAGCAATAACTGAAGCTGCACTGGCTGCAATTCCATCAATTTTCACAGTTACTTTTCCATCATACTCCTTCAACATATTATAAATTTGGCTTGCTGCAAAAACATCTCCACCTGGTGAGTTTAACCATACTACAATATCTCCACCTGAATTAGTTAATTCTGATTTAAACTGCTTTGGTGTAATATCATCATCAAACCAACTATCTTGAGCTATATATCCATCAAAATATAAAGTTCTTCCTTCTTCATTTTTAACCCAATTCCAAAACTTTTTATTCATTACTGCCCTCCAATTTTGTATTATTTTTATTAGCAAATGCTCCCGCTTCTGAAAGCTTTGTCATGTTACCATTTACTAAATATAAATCTCCACCTAAGTCATCTGATATTCTATTCAAATTCTCTAGTTCCCTTATGTCATTAGCTGATAACCAACCATTTTGTCTTCCAACTGCATAACCATTCATACGACTTTGATAATCTCCTCTTAATAATCCATCTACATTAAACTTAACAAAGTATTCTTTCTTTTCACTTTCTGAAAACAATGCTCTTTTAATAGCTTGCTCCCATCTAACTACCCATGGATCTAAGGTGTACATTACAAACTCAAGACTTTGTTGCTCTATATTTGAAAAACTTGATTTATCTAAATCTCCAATCATATGAGGTGGTATTCTAAATATCCTTGCTATCTCATTAAGTTGAAACTTTCTTGTCTGTAAGAACTGTGCTTGTTCTGGTGGAATACCTATGCTTTGAAACTTCATTCCCTCTTCTAATACAGCAACCCTATGTGCATTTTTAGTACCTTGATAAACACTATTCCAGCTTTCCCTTACTCTTGCTGGGTCCTTAACTACACCTGGATGTTCAAGAACTCCTCCTGGATTTGCTCCATTTGCAAAGAAACTAGCGCCATATTCTTCTGTTGCTATTGCCATGCCTATTGCATTTTTAGCCATAGCTATTGGAGAATAGCCTATTAATCCATCAAAACCAAGTCCAGGTATATGCAATACTTCATAATTTCTAAGATAATATTGCTTACCTTCTTTGTTATAAATGTAATAAATCTCTCCACTATCAGCTCTATCCACAGTCATTCTATCTGGCATAAGAGGGTATAAGGCTATAATATTTCCTCTTCCATCTCTAATTATCTGTGCATATGCATTTCCCCATAATAAAAGATGACCCATAAGTGTTTCTCTAAACACAAATGAAGTCATCTCTGGATTTGGCTCATCTGCAAGCAAATGATATATTGAATGTTCTGTAGCTTTTTCTTTACCGCCTTCAGTATGCTTAAAAGTATGAAGTGGTAATGAAGATACTGTTTCTGCAAGTATTCTAACACAAGAATAAACAGCAGTAGTCTGCATGGCAGTTCTTTCATTTACAGTCTTTCCACTAGAAGTTCCTCCAAAGAAAAAGCTATAACTACTTCCTATTAAACTATTCTTTGGGCCTGCTCTAGGTTCCCATAACTTTGATATTATTGGTATTTTCATTTTACTTTCCTCCTAAAAATGCATAAAAAAAGTTCTCTTTTTATAGAGAACTAAATTTATATATTAATTTTTATGTATGTTAGCTAAGATTTTGTTTTAAATTTTCCCTTTGCCATTACTAAAGATACTATTGATACCACAACTGGAATAGCTTTAATTGCAACTTCCCCGCCTGTCTTCATAGCTTTTCCCGTTTTAGCTGCACCTTTCGTTAAACAGTGCTTGCATATAGTTCCATCATTCTCTTTTTTACAAAAAATACATTTACTCATTAGCTCTCCCCCTTAATAAATCTTTTCCTTTAAACTCTATACAAATATATTTCTTTTCTTGTAGTAATTTTAAGTTGCTATAATTATCTATTTCTGATAATATCTTTTCTTCATTATCATACCAAGCCAAGCTGCTTACTTCTCCATTTAAAACGACTTTTGATAATGCTTTCATTTTATAAGCAGAATCCTGTATTAACCTCTTAGCTGGTTTGAAAACCTCTTCTATAGCCTCTCTATTATTAGTTACTTCATATGAGATTGCCAATAAATTAGTTGCTTCAAAGTATGCATTTATTCCTTCTTCTAACTCTGCAAAATTACTTTCAATATCATCATAATAACTATTATTAAATAGAGATTTAAACATTAAAATTAATTTATTCTCTGGTATTTTTATATCTTTTTCCATTTCGTCTCTTATATATAATTCTAGTTTAGCCCTTCCATCATTTAAACCACTAATAGCATTAATTATTAGTTGCTTTTTATCTTCATTGCTATCACTTAACTTCATTGCTTGCTCTAACTTTTCTCTTCCCGATTTAACTAACGCTATTCTATCTAATACTTGCCCTCTTTTTACATCAATAAGAGTTTTCTGTATTTGATTTAACATTTGTGCTAAATCAGCTAACTGTTGCTGTAAAACCATATTAGATATATTAGCCGATAAATCTTTTAATTTTTCCTCTACTCCAATACTAACTTCCTCAAGTCTTATCTGATGAACTATATTTTTATTTTTAGGTAATGTTTTATCTATAATAGTGGACAATAACTCTCCATCTTTACACTTCATTATATCATACTGTCCACTATTCATTTTTTCAAGTATATCTGTTGGAAACTTAGCCATGTAAGCTTTTTCTGGATTTATTATATCTTTTATTTTTCCTGCCCCAGAGACCATCTCAGATATTTCATTTAATAAATTTTCCTTAATATTAATATAACGATTACTAAACTTACTCTTTAAAATTTCTGAACCATTAACTAAATCTATTGAAGTGTAATCATCAATCACTAATAAATCATCCATAAAAATTCTCCTCTTATATTTCCTAAAATTAGTATATCATTTAACTTACTCTCTTGAAATATATTATGCAATTTTTATAGAATCAATATTCCCCTATCATCATATACACTTCCACAACTTCCTTGATTCCTTATAGCTCTATCTAAAGCCATTATTAATGCAACAGCTCCATCAATCTTTTCTGTACTTTTCTCTTTGTCTGGTTTAATGTTTCCTGCCGGGTCTGTCTTAACATAAATATTATCCATCATCCATCTTAGTACAGGATTTCCTCCATGAGCTATTTTCTTTTCAAGCGTTATCTTCATTAACTCCTTTGATGGTGGTGACATATCTTTATAACCTTGACCAAATGCAACTACTGTAAAGCCCATGCCGTCAAGATTTTGTACCATTTGTACTGCTCCCCATCTATCAAAGGCAATTTCTTTTATATTATATTTAGTTCCTAACTCTTCAATAAAAGTTTCAATGAATCCATAATGAACAACATTTCCTTCTGTAGTTTTTATAAATCCTTGCTTTTCCCAAACATCATAAGGTACATGGTCTCTTCTTACTCTAAGTTTTAAATTATCTTCTGGTATCCAAAAGTAAGGTAATACTATATAACTTTCTTCTGAATTCTTTGGTGGAAAAACTAAAACAAAAGCAGTAATATCTGTTGTACTTGAAAGGTCAAGGCCGCCATAACATTCTCTGCCTCTTAAAGAATCTATATCAATATTAAAATCACATTCATCCCATCTGTCCATTTGCATCCAACGTGTAGATTGCTTCACCCATTGATTTAATCTAAGCTGTCTAAATATATTCTCTTCAGCTGGATTTTCCTTTGCACTATTATAAGCATTTCTAACTTTCTCAATATCGATTGTATGTCCAAGTGATGGATTTGCCTTATACCAATTCTTTTCTTCTCCCCAGTCATCATTATCTTCAATACCATAAATAACAGGATAAAAAGTTTTATCTATTTTTCTCCCTTCAATAATATCCACAGCTTTTTGATGCTGTTCAAAACATATTGAATTTCTATCAGTTCCAGCTGTAGTTATTAAAAAGAATAATGGTTGAAGTCTAGCATCCCCTGAACCTTTTGTCATAACATCAAATAACTCTCTATTAGGCTGTGCATGAAGTTCATCAAAAATTACTGAATGAGCATTGAGGCCATGCTTTGTATAAGCTTCAGCAGATAAAACTTGATAGAAACTATTAGTAGGTTTATATACTAATCTCTTCATAGACATTATAGGTTTAATTCTTTTCTTTAACGCTGGGCACTGCTCCACCATTTCTACAGCAACATCAAAAACTATTGAAGCTTGTTGTCTATCTGATGCACATCCATAAACTTCTGCTCCCCATTCACTATCACCACAAGTCATAAGTAATGCTATTGCAGCTGCAAGTTCTGACTTACCATTTTTCTTTGGAATTTCTACATATGCAGTGTTGTATTGCCTATATCCATTTTCTTTAACTGTTCCAAATATATCTTTGATTATTTTATCCTGCCATGGTAGTAAATCAAAAGGGATACCTCTCCATTGGCCCTTGGTGTGCTTTAAACAATTAATAAAGTTAACTGCTCTTTGTGCTTTTGCTTCATCAAACATTATTTAAGCTCACCCCTTAACATCAATTCCATAGGATCTACTACATCATTATTACCTTTATCTGCAACAATTCTACTCCTTGAAGATGGAGTAAGACCAAACTGTTCACAAAATTTAATCATAATTTTAAGGTACGTTTGAGCAATGGATACCTGTGGCACCTGTTGCCAATAACCACTAGGTGTTTTTACAATAGTTCCATGTTTTGAAATAAACTCTTCTGCTTCCTTCCATCTAGAATAAGCTTCACAATATCCAGCAAAAGCAGCCATATCAACTTCTGTTAATATCCCAAGGTCCTCTAATTGCTTAGATATTCTTCTCCATTCTTTTTTAGCTTCTTTATCTAGCCATGCTGGACATTTAGGTGCTTTCTTTTCAGGTTTAGGTTCTAATTCATTTAGCTGTCTTTTACCTGGATTACCCTCCAGTACTTTAACTGCTGTTGGCTTTGGTTTTCTTCCTCTTTGTGCCATAGGTTTCACCCCCAATCTTTTAAAATTTTATATAATAAAAGAGCCTATATTTCTATAGACCCTAATCTAAACTTTCTTACTTTTTAAGTTCCTCTAAACATTCCTCATATGCAATTTGCAATGGCTTTAAATCTAAAGCATTATCTGAATACCCTGTCACTATCACATTGAAATAATATTCAGTAGGTGCTGCAACCATATCTGTATATTCTTTAGCCATTATATAAACCATAGTTTTTACTGGCTTATCATCTACTATTACCTTAACTTCTTTTTTTACATATAGACTTGGAAAACCTTCATATACATCAAGTGCGCTTTCACAGTCATCAGTTATTTCCCATAGTACTATTGGCACCTCTTTATCTTTGCAAGGTTCAATATTAGCAACACCTTTATACCTGCCTCTAAAGGTTAATTTATAATCTTGAAGTATTCCACTTCCTATAACCTTAGCTTTGGGACATCTATGTGCCATTTGCTCTAGATTCATATTAGAACCATAAGCACCATATATTTTTCTTTTCATTCTCAACTTCTCCTTTTTTAATTTTTCAAAGGGGATTGCTCCCCCTTGCTTTATTTTAATCTCATGCTGCATTTGGATTTCTCCATGCTGAGTTTCCATCAAGTGCTTTCATAAGGTGCATTCTGCAATTCTTGAACTCTTCACCGATAAGCCCTAGTCTTAAAAGCCAACATCTGAAGGTGTACTTTTCATTATCTGTATGCGTTCTTCTTGCGCTTGCACTCTTTTGTGTTAATGCTTGGTGGCTTATTGCTAGGCATAAAACAATGTAGCTTCTTATTTTTCCTGCATGTAATGTTCCGTTGAAAAGTCTAAATTCAATAGTTCCTTTTGTAAAAGTACTATGTAAGTTTAATCCATGATATCTGCTTGTGTGGTAATGCCTGTCTCTGCTTTCAAATCCATATCCGCTGTACCAAAGGTCTGCAAGTTGTTCTAATGTCTTCGGCTTTTTCTTATTTATGGCTTGTATCAAATCTTCATTTACTTTTTTGCACCATCTTACTCTTGCTGGATCTATTTCTAAGCTTTTGTAAATCAAATCCTCTTTTGCAGCCATTAGGTTTACCAAGTTCTTCAAAGTATTTGGTGTATGGTCTTTTGCTCCTATGTGTATGTGTATTCCACATTGTAGCTCGCTATCACTAACTGCTCCTGCTTTTCTTAACCTTCTTATTAATTCTTGTAAGGTTTCAATGTCCTCATATCTCAAAATCGGTGTTACTAGCTCCACACTGTAATCCTTGTTGTTTACCGCCTTAAGTTTTCCTTTTGTATTTTTCATTGTCTTTATGCTTGCATCATTCATTATCTTCCAAACCCTTTGGTCTGGTGCTATTATGTTGTAAGTATCATATCCATCATATTCCCTTGTGATTCTTCCTCCTAAAAAGTTTACCGCAACCGCTGCTGCTTCTGCCTTTGTTATTCCTGTCATTTCAATCTCTACACCTATTGTTTGGTTTTTCATTTTTGCTTACCTCCTAAATGGTATTCAATACCCTTTTGCTAGTGTACATATTACCTCTGACAGGTGTACTTATCCAGTTATATTTAAAGAAAAAACACAGGTTTTTAACGACATTATTTATACATTAATGACAACAGAAAAGACACTATTTAAAGTGCCTCTTCTACAGTTTTAACTACATCTTTATACTTAATCTTTTCACCATTTCTTAATAGATACACACCTTCATCATTACCAACTTGCTCAATATATCTACTAACAATAACATCAGCATACTTTTCATCAAGCTCAATAGTGTAGCAAATTCTATCTGTTTGCTCACAAGCAATAAGCGTTGAACCACTTCCTCCGAATGGGTCAAGTACAATAGAGTTTATTAAACTTGAATTAGTAATTGGATAAGCTACTAATGCTATTGGCTTCATTGTTGGATGATATTTAGATTTTGTGGGCCTATCAAAATTCCAAGTAGTTCTTTGCTTTCTATCTGCATAGAATTTATGTCCTGCTGTAGGCTTCCACCCTACAAGTACTGGCTCATGATTATATTGATAATCACATCTCCCTAATACCGGTGAATTCTTTACCCATATACAAGTTTGGTGACAAAAGAAACCTGCATCTTTAAAGGCAGTTCTAAAGTTAACAGTTTCCTTATCAGCATGAAACACATAGATTGAACCTCCATCTGTAAGACTTTCATACATTCCTTTATAGGCAGCTAACAAAAATTCATAAAACTTTTTATCATCCATATCATCATTTTGAATCTTCCCTGCTGTACCCTCATAAGCAACATTGTAAGGAGGATCTGTTACCGTTAGATTAGCTTTCTTCCCATCCATTAACCTTTCATAAGTTTCAAGCTTTGTACTATCTCCACAAATTAATCTATGTCTTCCTAGTAACCAAATATCTCCGCTTTGTGTTACTGGATTTTCTGGTGGAACCTCATCAAAGTTATCTTCCTTTACACCTTTAGGATGTAACTCATTAAATAATGCATCAATCTCTGGTGGTTCAAATCCTGTAAAAGATGTATCATAATCTAAGTCTTGTAAATCCTTAATTAAATCAGCAAGTAATTCTTTATTCCACTCACCTGTAATTTTATTAAGAGCTATATTTAAAGCCTTTTCTTTAGTCTTATCGACTTCAATAACTACACAATCTATTTCCTCATAACCTAATGTTTTTAAAACTGATACTCTTTGATGCCCTCCAATTACAGTTAAATCTTTATTTACTATAACAGGGTCCACATATCCAAACTCATTAATGCTATTTTTTATTTTTTCAAATTCAGCATCACCAGGTTTTAATTTTTTTCTTGGATTATAATCAGCTGGTACTAATGAATCTATTTTTAACTTTTTAAACTCCATCCTCTTCCCTCCAAAATCTATCTTTTATATAACAATCATGGCTGCAGTATTTTCTTTTCTTATTTCCATAGGCAGTAAACTTTTTATTACAATAAGGACAAGTGTATTTATAAATTGCTTCCTCACTTTTATTTCTTTTATCTAAGTTTTCATTCCACCATTTATATCTACATTCATCAGCACAAAACTTTCTGGCCCTACCTTGCAGTTTTTGTTTAATAGGTTTTTCACAATAAATACAAAGTTCATTTTTCTTTATTTTTTCTTCTAAATTTAGAGCAACTACAGCTGAAACACCTATAAGACCATTTCTTCTACAGAACCCTCTTACAGAATCTCTTGATAATCCTGTAATACTAGCAATAGCCTTATATCCCATACCTTTTAATCTTAATTCTTTTATTCTTTCCTTTTCCTCAGTGGTCATGTTAATTGCTCCTTTCATTAAACTTTTTTGCAATAAAAAAAGTAACTGCTATCCCTTACAGTTACTTAATTACAACTTTATATTTTGCGATTTTTTAGTACCCCCCTTGTGTAATTATGCGAAATTTCACGTGAGAGGGGGCGGCGGTCGTTGGCTTGTCCTTCTTTTAAGATTAGATATCCCCCTACCCAACCTTAACCCCAACCATTAAATCAATTTCTTTATCTCTATTATAATAATATCAGAAATTCATACTCTACTTCTATCAACTTTACTCTACTCTTTTAATATTCATACTCTTTGTATCTATCTTCAGTCATAGTTTTCTTATCATGACACTTCTTACAAAGAGCTTGCCAGTTACTTTCATCCCAGAACAACTTCTTATCTCCTCTATGAGGTTTAATATGATCAACTACAGTAGCTTTAACTAATCTACCTTCCTCTTTACATCTAACACATAAAGGATTAACTTTTAAGAATATATTCCTAGCAGTTCTCCACTTACTATCATAACCACGTTCAGTAGCAGTAGCTCTTTCTTTTACCCTAAAATCTTTATGTTCATCACAATAATTATCTTCTGTTAACTTAGCACACCCCAAATATTTACACGGTTTCAATGGTTTCTTGGGCATTAAAATCACCTCATTAAAGAAAAAAGCCACTACAACTTTTGCTGTAATGACTCTTAATTTATTTTCTCTATTATAATAATATCAGAAGTTTGTACTCTACTTCTATCAACTTTACTCTACTTTTTAAGTTATTAATAAATTTTAACCTTGGATTGCTCCAAGGTCTGGCCTGCATTGTTACGCTTCTTTGATAGGCTTTGCAGGATCTATTAGTATATAGTATGTTCTTAATTTAATTTTAAATACACTTATTTTAAAATTTCTCTCCACGTTTCTGGAAATCCATAATGCTTTAAATTAACAAATGAGTATTTACTAATTAATGTTTCTAACCTATTAATAAAGTTCTCTTTAACATTAATATCATCTATTAATTTATTCATGATATAAATATACGCAAATACTTGTTTTGTATTTTTATTTAAATCTAAAGAATTATTTTTAAATAAATTCTTATCTTTTTTTGACAGCTTAGGTGCAAATGTTATGTACCTGTTATATAATCTTCCTCTATGAGCACATATATTACGAAGTATAACAAAACCTTGCAACCAGTTTTCTATATAATTATATGGTATAGATGCATAATGATCTTTACAAATTTCTTCTTTAATTTCAGCATGTAAATTTTTAAATCCTCTTGATAAACAACCAAAGGACATTAACTCTACTACTACCCAACATGGAAACTCTCCATCATATTTTTCATTATGATGTTTAACGAATATTTCATTCTTTTCATTTTCTTCTATAAGTTGAGTTATGTTTTTCATGAATTTTTCATATCTCCACTCATCATCAAAGCTTTCTTTATCTAAATATCCTAACGGCCCATATTCTTTTGAATGATAATATCCAAAATGAGTTCTAAACTCCACCTCAATATATTCTAGTAAATATAATAATGCAACTCTTAACTCTGCATCAAAATTATATATTTCCATTACTTGTTCTAACTTTACATTATTATAAAAAACATTATCTCTCCTTAATGTTAATGTATACCCACTTAATCTGTAATAATTAACATGAGATAAAACTCTAGAAGCATAGTCATTATCTTTAATTACCATACCTCGCTCTTTCAAAATTTCTATTTGTTCTTCTATACTTTTAAAAGGTTTTCCCATAAATTTCTCCTAAAACAAAAGGCCCACCATGTTACGCATGTGATATAAAAAAATATCACATAGGCTTGGTGGGATCGATTGATTAAATTATATCACAAGAATTTTATCTTCTCAATAATTAATTTACTTTTTTATTAAAATTTTATCATTTTGAACAATTATATTTTCTAAAGCTCTATCATGCACCTTATATGCATTTTGAATACTATATCCCATATCAACAGCTATTTGCTCCCAAGTTTTAAAACAAAGGTATCTCAACTCCAACAATGTTTGCTGTTCTGGATTATTAATCTTTTTTATTATAGACATTATTTCTTTCTTCAAATCTACAAGTACATCTATATCAGCATTAATTTCATTCTCTAATTCCATCATCTTTACTATTATTCCTTCCATAGAATGAACATTACGACTTCCACTTGGAGGTGTATCACTTAATGTAGATGTTGCTTTAGTTGCTAATTCTCTTAAAGACACTATTTGTTCAAGCTTACTATTTATTCTTTGATCTATTCTATAAGCTTGAGCTAAGTACTCTTTAGTTGTCATATCCTTCTACCTCCTTTTTGCCAAGGCATTGAACCATTATAATATTTATCTGATATATAAAGTTGTAATTGTCCATCTAAACTACTTAATCTTTTAAATACACTTCTTTGAGCTTCTTCTTGTTGTTTACTTGTTTGTTTAAAAGGACATTCATCACCTAAACAAATATCAACTACTAATCTTTTGCATTTATTCTTTCTAACTTTATTTACACATATATCTCTTAATTCCATACCTTCTATACCTCCTTAATTTAGCATACTTTTTTATTTAAATTAATACTTACAGAAAGTATTTCATTAAGTTTTGTACTGTCTTCTTCTTTAAGCTGACCTATAACATTTAATATTTGCCCCTTACATATTGTTAAAACCTGCTCTGCTAATATTGTGCTATCATATTTTAAGCAACTATAATCTTTTTTATATAATTCATGATGTGTAGGAAGTTCCTTTTTATGTTTTCCTGTTATAGGAACTACTATTGTTGTGGTAGAAAACTTATTACCTACATCATTTTGAATAACCACTGCTGGCCTTCTTCCACTTTGAACACATCCTTGGTTTTGGCCAAAGTCCACCATTATAATACTATCTCTATAAATCTCCATCTTTTATACCCCCGATTCTTGCTTTAACAGCATTAATTAAATTTTCTTGTCCACATTGTTTTCTTTGAAGAGCTTTCATTACTTCTTCATCTATAGTTCCTTTAGAAACAATGTGATGAATAACTACTGTATCTTTCTGTCCCTGTCTCCATAGTCTTGCATTAGCTTGTTGGTAAAGCTCTAAACTCCAAGTTAGTCCAAACCATATAATTGTTGAACCTCCAGCTTGAAGATTTAACCCATGTCCTGTTGCTGCTGGATGTGCTATCGCTATTTGAATTTTACCTTCATTCCATTTTGATATATCTTTACTAGTTGAAATTTCTGTAACCTTAAATTTTTTAGATATTCTTTCTTTATCATGTTTATAAGCATAAAATACTAATACTGGTTTTCCATTAGCTGCCTCAATTAAATCTTCTAAACCTTCTAACTTTTTATTATGAATTATCTTTGTTTCCTTCAGCTCATCATAAACTGCTCCATTTGCCATTTGAAGTAATTTATTAGATAGTGCTGCTGCATTAACTGCATCTATGTCTCCATCAGCTAACGGTAAAATCATATCTTTTTCTAATCTTTTATAAAGTTTCTTTTCCTCTTCTGACATTTTCACATGAACTACATTATCTATTCTTTCTGGCATATCTAAATAATCACAAGCCTTCATACTGACACAAATATCAGCTATTCTTTTATAAATTTCTTCTTCAGCACCTTCTCTAGGTTTATAACTAAATATTACTTGAGCATTTCTTTTATCAGGAATAAAAAAGTCATTTCTATAATTACTAATAAATCTTCCTAACCTTTGCCCCATATCAATTAAGTTTATTTGACTCCATAAATCCATTAAAGTATTTGGTGCTGGAGTTCCTGTAAGCCCAACTATTCTTTTTACCTTTGGTCTAATTTTTCTAAGAGCTTTAAACCTTTTTGAAGAAGAGGATTTAAAACTTGAAAGTTCATCAATGACTATCATGTCAAAATCAAAGTCATAATTATTACAAAGCCATTCTACATTTTCACGATTTATTATGTAGATATCAGCTTTATCAAATAGAGCCATTCTTCTTTCTTTTTCTGAACCTAAAACTTTTGAAATTTTAAGACCTTTAAGATGATCCCATTTTTCACACTCTTTACTCCAAGTATCTTGAGCTACTCTTAATGGAGCTATAACTAATACTTTACTTATTTCAAAATAATCAAATAACAAACTCCATAAACTTGTTAAAGTTATTACTGTTTTTCCAAGTCCCATATCTAAAAGTAAGGCACATGCTGAATTATTTATAATAAAATCCTGTGCATACTTTTGATATTCATGAGGTACATATTTCATCAAGTACACCTCCAATCTTTTCTTTACTATCTATGCAATAAACTAAAAATCCTAATGATTCTAATTGTCTTTTTCTCAATATTTGAAAAGGTCTCATTTCTTTTCCTGGTGCTTTAAGTTCTACAAAAGCAAGTTTTCCATCTTTCATTAAAACTAGCCTATCTGGCACACCTGCCATTCCTGGTGATACAAACTTAAATGCTATCCCTCCACGTTTCTTAACTTCCTTAGTTAAAGCTTTTTCAACTTCCCTTTCTCTCATAAATACCCCTTTCATATTAGGTGGAACAATTAAGGGAACAATGGTCTAAAAAACCCTTACGCGTGTATATATACGTAACATGTACTATTATTACTTATATATATATTATTTATCTCATAGGAGATTTTCTTGTTCCACTGTTCCTATACCCTTGCTTAACCCTTTAAAATACTAACTTCTTTACTGAAACACTACCTTAGTACAAGCTAACGCATATACCCACTGTTCCTTTTAATTTTGGAACACAATATTTCTTATTTTCCATTTTCAACTCTCATAAAAGCTCTTTGCTTATTATAAATAGGAAATCTTGTAGTGCCACTTTTAGTCCCGTTGTATGGTTTCCAATTTTCTAATCTAGACATTATTGATGTTATTTCATAAGAATCTGCTTTCTTTAAACTTGCAGAATCTTTACCAAAACATTCACACCAAATTTCCATACTACAAACAAGTTCTCTCTTTTTAGTACCTACTAAAGCTGCACCAAAGTCATTAGCACTTAAGAAATTTCTTCTTTCATAAAGACTCATAGTATCCCAATTATCTGGTAATAACTTTTCAAGATATTCTCTAACTAATCCTTCTCTATCATCACTTTCCATAGCATCTGCCTGCTGTGCTATAGCAATTTGAGCTTCATCTCCTTTTAAGAATAAATCCTCGCCTTGCTTATATATAAATAATACTTCTGCCCATACTTGATCTACCTCTGTTAAATCCCATGCTTTCTTTGAACTGTCTCCACTTACTCTAACGGGCCAGAACCTTCTATTTCCTGTGATATCTCTTAAGAATCCTGTTTCACTATTTGTTGTCCCTACAATAACACACTGCCTTGGATGACTTTCCACATTAACTCCATAGCTTGCCCTATATTTATCATCTGTTCTTGAAACAAAAGATTTAACTGTTTCAACATCAGTTTTCTTTATACCTGCAAGCTCTCCAAGCTCTAAAAGCCAATAACCCTGTAGCTTTTCTGCTGCTGCCTTATCACGCATATCACCTAAAGTTAAACTATCAGAAAACCACCCTTTACCTAACCTTGAAAAGAAAGTACTTTTCCCTATACCTTGTGGTCCATTTAAAATTAATACACTATCAAACTTAGTACCTGGCTCATAAATTCTAGCTACAGCTGCCACTAAAGTTTTTCTAATAACAGCTTTAGAGTATTCATTATCATCTGCTCCTAAATACTCTATTAAAAGCATATCTACTCTTTTAATCCCATCCCACTCTTCTAAATTATTTAGATATTCTTTTACAGGATGATATGCTCTTTCAGCTGCAACTGATATTAATGCTTCCTTTAATTTAGCAGGTGACCATATACCATAACTTCTATCAAAATATACTTTTAAAGCTGCCATATCAGAATCATTCCAACCTACTTTAATTTGCTTCCAAGGTAACTCTTCTTTCACATCAATCCCATCTCTATGCTGGTTGTAAGCTATACCCTTTAACATCTCATCATTTTTCATAATAAGTACTAGGTTCTGTAGCTCTGGTTTTATATTTCCATTCTTGTCTACAGTAAGTTTTTGTTGCCATTGCCCATCTTCTACTACATCAAACTCTGACTTTGCCTTTTCCATTTTTTCATTTATTAATTGCTTTTTAACCTCTTCATCCTTCATCCAAAACTCCTGCATAGCCTTAAAGGATGGAAGTTTAGTTGGTGTAGTTCCTTCTTCACACTCGCCATCTAAATCGCTAAACTTATGAATTCTAACTAAGTCAAAAGCATTGCATAACTTATTACAAGCTTTATCACTGGCATGATGTGAAAAAGAAAATTTATTATCATAAACAACTACACCTGCTGATGAATCTGCTGGAATATAATCATACCTACCTTCTATTAAACTTGGCTTATAAGTATCACTTAAAAATTTATCAATAGCTGCTTCAATAGTATATGTCCTACAAAAAGCACCTATCATCCCTTCCTTTTCCAAAGGATCTGCTTGCTTTGAGATATTATTCTTTATGACCTTATGTTGCCTTGAAGATACTGGCCATTCACTACTATCTCTCCAATCTTTATATCTTGATAGCACCTTGTCTGGGTCTAACAACTCTCCATCTTGGTCTTCAAAAACAAACTCTCCATCATAAGAAGTTGATGGCCAATACATAAGTCGTGTTGCTTCATAGGTAGTATCATCAAATTGATCTATTCCAATATCTGAAGCTATTAACCTAGAAACTGCTGTATACTCATCTGAACTTACATTTCTAGCTAAAGGTATGATTAATCTAAGTCGTGGTTTTTCTGAAGTGTGTTTATGAGTAGAATATATACAACATCTAAATCCATAAAACATAGTTATTTCGTCCCATAAGCTAGAACTTGCATAATCTAAATCTAAAGTAAGCATGGACCTGTATTCTACAAATCCACTTTTACGTTTTCCATCTCTTAACTCTCCTGCTACAAATCCACCTATATCTTTGACTTCATCCTGTTTATTTTTAGGCAGCTTCCTAAACTCATCCATAGTTTCAGTAGTTACCTTTGTACTACTTGCCATAACTAAAAAATTGTCCCAGGTAATATCTATGTTCTTCCACACTGTATCTTTTCTTGAATTAGCTACTGCAATTTTCATATCTACTATCACCTCTCTCTAATCTTAATTTAATTTTCTCCAATCCCTTTTTTGCTCCAACTAAATCTCCTGACAAGGCTTGACCTCTTAATGTCTTTATTATCTGTCTAGGTAAGTAACCTCTGTACTTACCTAGTTCTTTTATAAATACCTGCACCTCTCATCAATCCTTTCTATAATATTCACATTCAAATCCATCAGCTCTAAGTGGTAACCCCTTTGCCCATTCTGGAGCTATAGCCATAACATCACAAACTTCCTTTAGTGAACCTTCACCTATTGGTGTTTCTACTATAATTTCATCATGCACATGCATAACTATTTCATACCCTTTTTTATCTACATTAATCATAGCTTCTGCTAATAAATCTCTTGCAATTGCTTGAACTATATTCTCTACTAACTTAGGACCATAAGTTTCTATAAGCTCCCACTTCTTAGTTGCACCTATGCCTTCATAGGTAATTCCTTCTCTACCAAACTTGTTAGTTTCTAGTCTTGGTTTTATATAAGATAAATTTCTTCCTGAAGGTAAAGTAATAAACATTATTCCTCTTTCATAGAAGATTTCAATTTTACCTACTACTTCACAGCCTTTTTCCTTTACAACTTTAATTGCAGCTTTGTCTATATCCCACCATAACTTTGTAATATTAGGATTGGCCTGTCTCCATGCAGCAACTAATCCTTGAAGCTCATCTTCTTTAACTCCCATATCTAAGGCTCCCATAGCTGTAAGTGCTCCAACAGAACCACCATAACCAAGTGCCAGCTCTGAAATCTTCCCCTTCTGCCTTAAAGGTGAAGTCTTTGTTATCTCCTCAATAGGTACTCCAAACATCTGACTAGCACTGGCTTCATATATCTTTCCATGAGAATTAAACACATCAAGCCTCCACTTTTCACCTGCAAGCCAAGCTATAACTCTAGCTTCAATAGCACTAAAATCTGCCACTATAAACCTATTGTTTTCCTTTGGTATAAAAGCTGTTCTGATAAGCTCTGATAAAACCTGTGGTACATTATCAAATAATATTTCTAAAGTCTCAAACTCTCCATCTTTAACTAAATCACGTACTAAAGTTAAATCCTTCAAATGATTTTGAGGTAAGTTCTGAACCTGAACTAATCTACCAGCCCAACGCCCTGTTCTATTAGCACCATAAAATTGAAGTAATCCTCGTACTCTTTTATCTGGACATAATGCTCGTTCTATAGCCTCATACTTTTTAACAGAAGTCTTTGAAAGTTGAGCTCTTAAATTAAGTAATCTTTGCACATCTTCCTCTGAATCTTTAGCTAAATCTGCTACTGACTTTTTAGATAAAGATTCTACTTCTACTCCATTTTCTAAAAGCCACTGCTTAAGCTGCAATACTGAATTAGGATTTTCAAGTCCTGTTAACTTTTTAGCTTCTGCATAAGTATCTTCTTTATGGAGATTGTCACACTCTATAGCTTTTTTAACTAACTGTGTATCTATAAGAACACCTCTATCATTGATTTCTTGATCCAACACATAAATCTCTTGCTCACTATTTATGATTGGATACCTATCAAGCTTTTTACGTATTGCTTTTTCAACTTCTACATCTTGTGCACAGTACCGTTTATACGTACACCAGCGTTCAATTGAATGATGTGGATAATTTCTAGTTCTTTCTCCATTAGACTTTGTAGGTTTACAAGGCATTGAAAAATACCTAATTAAATCTTTACCTTCCTTCATTTTTTGCTTTTGCAATCCTAAAACTTGTGCAACTCCATCTAAAGATAAAGGTAATCCTAAACTTGCAGCTTGCACTGCTGTGCATCTCCATGACTTCGCTGATAATCTTTTATTAAGAAATTTTGATAAACATACTCTTTCAAAATTTGCATTAAATGCTGTTTTAATAATATTTTCATCTTCCAGCGCTACAATAATTTCATTAGGTAAAGTTTCTCCTGATGCTAAATCTATAACCTTTACTTCATCGTTATTAAAAGAGTAAGCAAATAATAATATTTCAAATTTAGGTGAAGTGGTGTATGCATAAACACCACTTCTGATTAAATCTATATCACTATAAGTTTCTATATCTATAGCTAATGTTTTCTGCATACACTATACCTCTTTAGCTTAAGAAGTCTTCGTCTTCAAAAGTTGAAAACTCATTTTCTGCTTTAGTACGTCCACTTAATGACTCTCCATCAGCTAACTTTTGTAGATTACCAAGTCCACAAGCAATTCCTTTATTACCATTTGAATTGAATGCATAAAAAGTTATACTTGCTCTTCCATAGCACCCACTATAAACTTCACTCTGGTCTAATATAGGCTTAACATTTTTATCTACTATTTGAGGCTTGTCCTTACTGTTTGCGTTAATAAAATAGCTGTTCTTATAAGCTTCGTCATCAGGTCTATCGATATCTCCATCCCTTAATGGAGTTTTTAAGTTAGACGGCACTCTTCCACCAAACTTAGCTTTACCTTCTTGCTTTGCAGCTTCTATAGCAGCTTTAACTTCATTAACTGTCTTTGTATCTGCCTTTGGTATTATTAATGAAACTGAATACTTTTCATCTCCACCATTGATTGATTTTGGCTCCCACACATTTGCATATGAGAATCTTGCCTTACCCGTTATAACCTTTGTATTGTTTTCCATTTATATTTCCTCCTTAAAATCAGCAGCTGCTGTGTTATTTATTTTTATTTCTTTTCTTTTATCTGAACTAGGAACTAATGTTGGCTTACCTTCTGGTCTTTCTATTAATGTTCCTAGAATTTCATTAAACTTCTTTTTGCCTATTAACTTTTCCATAGCTGTTATTCCTAAAAGTGATTTAGAATAAATATCTGTTATTCCGTTATCTTCACAAACTTTTATAACAGTCTTTTCATCCTTATATTTACGATTAGCTCTACCCTGAACTAACTTAAATCCTGGCCATTGTTTTCCTTCATTAATTGCTAGATGTAAAGCAAAATTATGAATATCATTAGCCCATGTTGATAATCTATCAGATATAAATAACACATCTGCTATTTCTTCATCAGTTAATAAATCCGGCTTCTTAAATTCATACTTAGCTGCATCTAAAAATTCTTCTGCTCTTGCTCTACAGTTATGTCTAACTCTACAGAATCTACAATGTTCCCCTGAAAGAAACTCACCTTCACCTTTAAAAGCTAAATCAGCCCTTGGTTTCAATTCATTCTCTGCCCAACTTAATAAATCTTCTGTTAACATCTCATAGGTAGATATACTTTCAAGTCTAGGTTGTACAATAGTCATTCTTACTTTTTTGATGTCATAAAGACTATCAAATAAGTTTAGAGCACCTATAGCATAAAGCTTCATTTGTGGATTATCTTCTGCTGAAACTGCAACACCTCTTCCATACTTAAGGTCCATTATATCCAAATTTTCATCTGCAACTATTAAAAGGTCTCCTGTACCAAATCCCTCTGTCACATAGCATGAGTAATCTAGCCTTTGCTCTATTAATATCACTGGATCTTTACAGCTTATCCTAACTTCATCAATAAGTTCAGTTGCAAAGTTCACATAAACATCTGTATATTGCTCTAACTCTTCACTATCAAATTCACTAACTGGTCTTTCAGTTTTAATACCAATATAATCTCTTAATTTGTATTCTGATAACTCATGAGCTGCTGTACCTTCTGCTGCAAATACACTACTTGTATTTTCTTCATGCTCTTCAAGCCTTGCAGATGGTGGACAATGCAACCACTTATGTGAAGCTGAAGCAGATAATAATGCATGCTTGGCCATTATAAAACCTCCGCTAATTCAAGAATCTCTTTATAATTCCATGGATGAATATCAGTTAGCTTATTAACTCCATATTTTTTAATAAGCTCCTTAACTTCTGCCTGCTTTCCATTCTTAGATTTTGTAGCTAATACTTTTCTAACTTCTTCAAGTGTTATAGTTTTTTCAGCTGCTTCTTCTTTATTTTCATTAACTTCTTTTTCTTTAATAGCTTCCTCTACCTTAGGCTCAATTTCTTTTACTTCAACATTCTCTTCTATAACAGAAGAAAGACTTGCTCCTAAATTCACCTTAGGTAATGCTTCTGCTAAAGCTAATATTGCAGCCATAATATGTGGCGATTCCACTGTTATTTTCACGTTAATATCCATAGTATTCACTCCTCTTAAATTTTTATAGTTTTTTTGCTTCTTGAATAAAATCAAAATAATCTTTCTCATCCAGTTCAATCAGCTTTCCAGCATTATACTTATTCAACAGATTTTTTATCTTATGTGCTTTTCCTTCTCTGCTTTTTTCATCTAAAATATTACTTATCATATTGATAGTTATTGTTTTAGAATTTAACTCATCCACTCTTTCTCCTCCTTTCCTTAATTGGTACTTAGAGCAAAATCTTGTAATATACTATTCATAATCAGTATGTCTTGGCCTGAAAGTTCACCTTTTAACTTTTCAAGTAGGCTCTTTTGTTGTTGATTAAGATATCTCTTATCTAAATCAAAGTCACCAACAATTCTAATTCCGCCACCATGTCTCCCACGAATAGTTTCTATTGGGTATGAGAGTGATAGATGTTCAATATCAGTTCTTATAGTACGTTCAGATACTCCACACTCATTAGCTAAATTTTTAATTTTTTCACTTCTTCTTTTACAAAGAACTTTTAAAATTGCCATTCTTCTTTCAGTTGGAGTTATCCAATCTGCTAACATTTCCATCACTCTCACCCCCTTTCTCTTGCTCTGTAAGTTAATATTAAAAGTTAAACCGGCAGACTAACTTACACTTTAAAAACTTTTTTAAAATAAAAAATGACCTAGAGTAAGCTATTATTTTTTAGCTTTACTCCGGCCATTTGATAACTCTTATTTGGTTTCGTTGCTCGGTAGTTATTTATTATATTTTATTTCTACTATATTTCTACAATGTGGACATTTCATTTCTATAACCACATTTCCTAGTGCTCTTAATATATCCAACGCTCTTTTATTACAGCATGGACACTTCATTTTTTCTCTCATAGATAACCTCTCCTTTTAAATTAACATGTTAGCATTTTTGCTTACACTTTATTGTTTTTTATAGCACCCTTTTTAAGGATGCCATTTATTTAAATTGCGTTATTAAATTTTACTGTAGGTGTACATTGATTATTATCATAACTATTCATTATTTTTAAGTTATTTAACCTTACCTCTGCAGCTTGTTTTGACACATTAAAAGTTTTTGATATTTTTTGAATTAGTAATTCATTATATCTTTTTTCATTTCCCCAACTCATAAATTTCAAATTTTCAATATAATCTTCATCATTGCAAATTTTAAATACCATGGATTTAGGCATTAATAATGCTGAAGCGAAATAATTTGCTTGCCACTCCATGGTATCGTTATCATTCCATTTATTAATTGGCTTAAATTTAGGCTCAACACTTACAGTCCTACATTGAATATTAGACATATCAAGAAAATCAAATAATGATATTTGAGCCATATCCCTATAATATTTTTTCTTATGAAATATCCAATGTCCTGCCTCATGTATAGCTGTAAATCTATATCTTTGTTCTTGACCTTCTTCTAATAAAGTATTATCAATGATAACGGTACCAGATTTCGCACTTATGTATTCAGCTCTTTCTGTATATATATCATATACTTGAACTTTACTTGTATCATTAAATACTAACATTCCTAGATAACAGCCACAATGAGATAGATATTGAAAATCCTGTTGCAATCCTAGATATTGTGCTAAAAACCTATCTTCATCTATAGGTTGCGGCGTTACTAAAGTTTCCGGACTAAAATCCATTATAAATTTTTCTGCTATATTGTCTATTTCTTCTTTACTTAATACTGGTACATTATTTGATTTCATTCTAAAACTAGGATTGTACATAAATGAAAACTACCCCTTTCTATTCTCGAGTTCTTCTATAAACTTCTTCCACTCTTCCTCTCCAACTTCTAGATCCATAGCTTTTCTAAGTGCAACACGTACATAATCTCTTTCCATAATATAATCTGGTAGATCCACTGATATAGAATTTCTCTTCTTCCCAGCTAAATCATACATATATCTGCATTCATCTTCACTTAAAGATAGTATGTTAGCTAACTCATCAAGCTTGTCCTTATCTGGAGGGTTACGTCTTTCCTTCTCAATGTCACTTAAATATGGTGGTGTAATCTTTAGTAATCTGGCCATTTCTCTTAAAGTTATTTTCTTTTCCTCTCTCTTCTTTGCAATAAATTCACCAAAACTCATTTCATTATACATATTCATATTCTTACATCCCTATCTCTCTATACACATTTACTTTTAAAAATATTTAAAATTAATTACGCGTATTAATTATTATTTACTCTTATCTCTATTCTTTAAACACTAATTTTCAAATTATACTCTTTTAAAATCCATACTATCTTCATACTTTTATTAACTCTTACTCTTTGTTTTGGATAGCTTTATTAACTATATTTCAGAATTGCTACATACACAAGGCCAATATGCTTGTAAGCTAAACTGCTAATTACATAATATAGCAAATTCCATTTAATTGCAATATATTTTCCTAAAAAAGTATTTTTTATTTATTTTATCCAAATAATATGTTATTAAAGAATTTGTGTTCTGTTATAGTTTAAGTACTATATTTATATTTTATAGGGGTCTTATGAATATTAATGGTATTAATAAATGAAATTTATCAAACAATAGTTAAATATCAAAAAGAAAATAGATTTCTACCATCAGTTGGAAATTTATGTATTCTTGTTAATCTTAAATCTACAGCCTCTGTTCATAATAATTTAGCTAAGTTAGAGAAAGACGGATTAATTAAGATTCATAATAATACTTCTAGGAGGATACAAATATTATAAAGTAAAATACCATCACTCCCCCTATCAAGTGATGGTGTTTTACTTTAATTATTTTTCAACTATTTCTCTATAATATCAAATCCGTATTCTTTATCTTTAATGTAGCTATTGCAATTACTCTTACATAAATAAATAGCCATAATAATATCTCCTGTACTTCCTAAAAAATTTAATAAAAATATTAATGAACCTAAACTACTTGTAAGCAATAATACACTTAATGAAATAATAGTTACTGGAGCTAATAATACTATTACAAATTTAGTCCTATGTAATATTACCCCTGATATTTCTTGTGTGTATGCATATATCCCCTTAAATCCAAATTTAATCTTACCCCCAAAGATAGTATATGCTATTCCATGTATTATTTCATGCACTAAAGTAATTGGTATCATTAGTATTAACGTAGTAATTATCATATCTAAGAAATAAAATCCTGTTAAACTAAAAAATTTGTAGTTAATAACTAAGTCTAAAAATACATTACTTATGTTGTCTATTTGAATATAGCAAAAGCTATATGCTAATAAGAAACATAAGATATGAATCTTCCATGAAATTTTAAAAGACATGCCAACACCTCCTTCTAAGAGTATTGACATGTCTTTATATTAACAAACTGTTCTTTAAACAATTTTATTGTTACTTGTTTATAAGCCATAATACACAAGCTTTCATATTAACGTAAATATTCTTTGCCACTTAGTCATTATCTTTATAATACCAGCTACAAACAATAAGTATTTTATCGAGTATTCCCCTTTTAAATTACTTTCCTAATATATCATTTTAGTTAAATAAAATTATATCATTGCTAAAACGAAAATATTTTATTGCTAGATTTATTTAAACCTGTATAAAGCTAATCTTCTATTATATTCTAAAATACTTTTCAAAGAACTGGCCTAATCTTTCAATAACTTTTTCCTTCTTTTTAGCTCTTGCTCCACCGAATCTAGACATTGGCGGAAGTATTTTATCAATATCAGTGCCTATGGTTTTTAGCTCACCATTCCTAAAAGAATTATCTACAAACTTTTTAGTTTCTTCTTCCTTCAATTTATCTTCAGTGATAATACTATTTAATTCTTCTTCTTTTTTCATATTAACAAACTGTACCCATTCCTTATTTACATCGAGTTCACCATTTATACTTTCTATAAAGTTCTCTATTAATTCCTTCTTGCTACGTAGCTCCATACTTGAATTGATTGATTTATCAATAGTTGTAAGTATACTTTTATCCTTACAATTAGATTGATAATACTTGGCTACAAGCATTAAAATATAATCAATATTTACTTCAACTTGCTTTATAAGCTCTATTTCAAATACAATATCATCATTGATTTTTTCTTTCTCTGTATCATCCTTTTTAGAATAATCTTGGTATAAATCAATATATCTACTTTGATAATCTTGTAAATCTCTTTGAGTAATTATATCATTACCACAAAATTCATCAAAGGAATTAAGAATATTTCTAAGCTTTAGCACCTTACCAAATAGCTTTATAAATCCTTTTCTATCCTTCTCTGTAATCAATTCTACTTCAAGTGGATATAAATTCTCTAGATTGCTAATAACCTCTTTGTAGCCTTCTACGTGCTTTCCTTTTTCCTCATATCCATTTAGATATTCCTCATAAGTTTTTAGAATTACTATTCCACTAGCATCTTTATTTCCAAATAAAGATAATGCCTTTTCAACCTCCTCATTTAAGTTACGGAAACATACTATATTTCCAAATACCTTTATAGAATTTAAGATTCTATTAGTACGTGAGAACGCCTGTATTAAACCGTGATACTTAAGATTTTTATCTACCCATAATGTGTTTAATGTTGTTGCATCAAACCCTGTTAAGAACATATTTACAACAATAAGGATATCTATTTCACGATTTTTCATTCTCAATGATAGGTCCTTATAATAGTTTTGGAACTTGTCTGGACTTGTATCATAACTTGTACCAAACATTCCATTGTAGTCATCTATTGCTCCATCTAAGAAATCCCTTGAAGTTTGGTCTAACTCATCTGTTTCAAAGTTTTCTTCATAAAGACTATCTTCAGGATCTTCTTCATTAGGACTGTAACTAAAGATTGTTGCTACCCTTAACCCCTTTCCTGTTTCTGACATTTGATTTTTAAATTCTGTATAATACTTTATAGCCATTGGTATAGAAGCTACTGCAAAAATAGAGTTAAAACCATTTATTTTTCTATCCTCCTTTATTTCTGAAGCCGTATTATTCTTAGACTTGGCCATTTCCTCAACATTGGTAATAACCTTGTAATTATAGAATGACTTACCTTGGTTCCTATAGGTTTTTTGGTCAAAATGTTCTAATATATATTTAGTTATTTCTGCTATTCTTCGATCATCAAGTAAGGCATTTTCCTTATCTATAGCCTTTACCTTCTTATCATTCATAATGTCAGATTTAGCAATAGTATTATTATAATCAATCTTGAAAGGAAGTACGTTTCCATCACTTATAGCATCAACTATTGTATATGTGTGAAGCCTATCTCCAAAGGCCTGCTCTGTTGTTTTAAGATTTACATTCTTCCCACTTCCTGAATTTACAGAGAATATAGGTGTTCCAGTAAATCCAAATATATGATAATTCTTAAACGACTTAGTTATTTGAACGTGCATATCTCCAAATTGTGAGCGGTGGCACTCATCAAAAACAATAACTATATGCTTTTTATAAATTTCATGTTCCTTATTCTTAGATATGAATACCGATAGCTTTTGAATAGTTGTAATAATAATCTTTACGTTAGGATCTTCAAGTTGTTTCTGAAGAATTTTCGTCGATTTATTACTATTAGCAGCGCCTTTCTCAAAGCGATCATATTCTCGCATTGTTTGATAATCTAAATCTTTTCTATCTACTACAAATAACACCTTATCTATACCATCAATACTTGTTGCTAATTGAGCTGTCTTAAAACTAGTTAATGTCTTACCTGAACCTGTAGTGTGCCATATATATCCTCCGGCTTCTAATGTTCCAGTTTTCTTATATGTTGTAGATATTTTAATACGATTTATAATCTTTTCCGTTGCAACAATCTGATAGGGCCTCATAACTAAAAGTGCATCTTCAGATGTAAAAACACAATACCGAGTTAAGATATTTAGTATTGTATGTTTAGCTAAAAATGTCTTTGTAAAATCCACTAAATCAGTAATGATATTATTAGCTTCATCTGCCCAATAGCTTGTAAATTCAAAGCTGTTACTTGTTTTCTTTTTTTTACTGCTTATCTTTTGCTCAAATTCTTTTACATGTCTATCTCTAGTAGTATTAGAATAATACTTAGTATGAGTTCCATTTGAAATTATAAAGATTTGAACATATTCATATAAGGCACACCCAGTCCAAAAGCTATCCCTTTGATACCTTTTAATCTGATTAAATGCTTCCCTTATAGCCACTCCCCTACGTTTTAGTTCAACATGAATTAACGGTAGCCCATTAACCAAAATAGTTACATCATACCTTGTTTGATGAGCTCCATTATCTTCTTCATATTGATTCAAAACTTGCAAATAATTATTATGAATATTCTTCTTATCAATTAGCTTTATATTCTTAGTTTCTCCATTATCACAAGTAAGATTTTGAATATAATCATCTTGTATTTTACGAGTTTTCTCTAAGATCCCATCATTACTATTTGAAATTATATTACTATAAAAACTCTTCCATTCATTATCAGAGAACTTATAGTTATTTAATTCTTCCATCCTATGACGAAGATTTGCTATAAGTTCCTTCTCATCTTTTATCTTAATATAATCATACCCTTGCTCAGTTAAACTCTTAATAAATTCACGTTCTAACTTATCCTCGTTTTGATATGCTGTGTCTGTTCTTTTCTCAGGAATATACTCAGCTACAACAGTAGCTTCAGTAGTTTCTGCAATAGTTTTATATTTCATAATTATCAATCAATAATGCTAAATGCATTACATCCCCCTTTTATAATCCTTAATTCTTTCCCTTAAAAGTCAAAAGTTTATCTCTATAATAGTCATATTGCTTTTGTATTGCTTCAATTTCTGCTTGAATCTCTATACTAATCCCCTTGTAAATAACATCATATTTCTCTAAAATATCTACTATACGCTGTTGTTCTTCAAGTGATGGAATTGGAATTAATGCTTTTCCAATTCCTTGTGCCGAAATAGAACATATTTTCCCGATTGAAACGTATTTTTTTATTTGCAAATGGTAAATATTAGTTCTTAAATAGTATGAAATATATTTCGGATTAATATTATGCTCAAATATATAACAAGCATCATGCACTACAACATCTTCATCTCCCATCCATGCAACACCAATTCCAATATCCATATCATTTTCTCCAGCTTGAACAATAACAACATCACCTTTATGTGCAAAACGCATTTTTTTAGATAATTCCTTATCTAAAAAGCACTTAGTTTTTTTGGCACTTACACCAAAATAAGTATATAAATCTCCATAATGTATACATGGAACTCCTTCTTCTTTTATATCATTTCTCACAAATCTTTTGCCTCTGGTAAATTTCCCAAGCTCTTCTAGGGTAATTACTTTGATGTTGTTTTTTAAACATCTATTTATCATTTCATCACAATCTTTTCCAAACAATTCATCCCTATAATATTCATATTGCTTACGTCTTGCTTCTAGCTCTGATGTTAACTCTGATATTAGCTTAGTTTTAAGTTCTGTGTAACTATCTAAAATACGTACAATTTCTTCTTGTATAGCTATCGGCGGAACTGGAATTTTTACTTTATCAATACTTGATATATATACATGTGGAACCCCACTACCTTTTTTTGTACCATATATATACTCTTGAATATTAGTTAAACAGTAAAATAAATATTTTGTATAATTGTTATCTATTGCCTTTATCGAGAAAGCATCACACACCCAAATAGGCATATTCCAATATTGTACATACCCTGCACTAGCCCCACTTCCTGCAATAGTTATTGTTTCACCCTCTCTATTGTATTTATCACAATAATAAGCAGGATCCTTCCCTCCAGAAATTACCGGAATATCTCCAATTTTTAAATCTTTTTTAGTTACCGCTGTTCCACGTTGCATTATTGATATATCTTTTAACATCTTGTACTCCACACCGTCTGGACACATTGCTTCTATCAGTTCTTCTAATCTACTCATTTTACACCTCTATTTCAGCAATAATTTTATCAATTTCATCACGTAATGAAGCTTCTCTTGATACTATTTCTTTTATCTCAGCATTTAAAACATCGATATCTATTATTTCTCTTGTATCTTCTTGCTCTACGTACGTAGATACTGAAAGATTATAATTTTCCTTTTCTATATCCTCATTTCTAACAAGCTTTGAGAAATATTCTATCTTATCTTTTTTCTCTACATATGTCTCAACTATTTTCTTTATATTATCTTCAGTTAACTTGTTATTGTTAGTTACTTTTATAAATTCTTTTGAAGCATCTATAAATAATGTTTTATTTTCTGTTTTTGATTTCTTAAGTACCATAATACAAGTTGCTATTGGTGTTCCAAAAAATAAGTTTTCTGGTAACTGAATAATACAATCTACGAAATTATTGCTAACTAAGTATTTTCTTATTTTTTGCTCTGCTCCACCTCTATACATTACCCCTGGGAAACAAACTATAGCTGCTGTTCCATTAGTTGATAGGCTAGATAAGCTATGCATAATAAATGCAAGGTCCGCTTTAGACTTTGGGGCTAATACTCCGGCATCTGAAAATCTTGGATCATTTATAAGTAATGGATTGTTGTCTCCTTCCCATTTAATTGAATAAGGTGGATTAGATACAATTGCTTCAAATGGTCCATCATCTAAGTGTTGTGGGTTTATAAGCGTATCTTCATGTGCAATATCAAACTTATCATAAGGAATATCATGCAAGAACATATTAATCCTACAAAGATTATAGGTAGAAATATTTACTTCTTGCCCATAAAAACCTTGCCTTACATTATCTTTTCCAAGTATCTTAGCAAAATTTAATAGCAATGATCCACTTCCAACAGCTGGATCGTATACTTTATCTACTTCTGTTTTTCCTACAATAGTAAGCCTAGTTAAAAGCTCTGATACTTCTTGTGGTGTGTAATACTCCCCACCACTTTTACCTGCATTTGAAGCATACATTGCCATTAAATACTCATAAGCATCACCAAATGCATCTATAGTATTATCTTGATAATCTCCTAACTTCATATCTGCAATACCATTTATAAGTTTTACTAAATTTTCATTTCTCTTAGCAACTGTAGCTCCTAGCTTATTGCTATTTACATCTATATCATCAAATAAGCCCTTAAAACTTCCTTCACTTTCTGTTCCTTGTGATGAATTTTCAATGTCTCTAAAAATCTTTTCTAGAGTTATATTAAGATCCTCATCATTCTTAGCTCTTTCTTTTAAATTTTCAAAAAGCTCACTTGGATAAATGAAGAATCCTTTTAAACTTACTAAGTCATCTTTTATTTCAGCTGCTTCTTCATCTGAAATCTTTGCATAATCAAAATCAGTATTTCCCGCTTCATGTTCATCTGCATTTATTGTATTAGTTATATTTTCTGAGATATAACGATAAAACAACATTCCTAAAACATATTGCTTAAAATCCCAACCATCAACACTCCCTCTTAGGTCATTTGCTATCGCCCAAATAGTACGATGTAATTCTGTACGTTCATTATTGTTAGCCATTTCATTTCCTCCATTTTTTATCTAATTTCTTATGATATAATCATCATTATTTTAAAATTTATTTTTTAAATCTATAAATTATTGATTTTCCACTTAATTCTACTTAACCTTACTTAACTTACTTATCATTAAGTAAGGCTAATATAGATTTTGACTTATATTATTTCAAAAATATCTTTTATATTCATTTTATCATATAAATCAAACTTAAGATTGTCTATTTTAGCTTGAAGTGCTTCCATCTCTCTTTTTAAACTTTTCTCTTCTTCTATATATTCATTAATAATCCTATTTTGCTCTTCACTACTCATATCTATTAAAGGTATCTCCTTTAAATCCTTCGCATTAATCATAGCTACTGCTGTTCCTGTTTTTCTACCTTCAATTAAATATTCACCTATAGGACTTTCTAAAAATTCTTTTATATATTGAGGATTATTACCTTGTTTTAATCTTATACCAATAAAGTTTTGTGATATTAAAATATCTCCATCATGTTCTGGAATGATACAAATCTTAGTTGCACCCTTATTCGATATTATTATATCCCCTGCTTCAACCTTGTAAGTTTCAACTCTAGCATTATTTTCTATAGAATACCTTGGCATAGACTCTACATCTAACTTACCATTTTTAATATCTGCAAGATTTATTATTTTATATTCACCATTAGCATCTTGAACGTTCTTACTAGTAACATTTATTCCTCTAAAAAAGCTTCCTATATCACCTAATGTTTTCGATGTGTTAAGCTTGTCTAAATGAATCTTAACCTTACCAAATTCAGAAGATTCAAACTCTGTTCTAACAACATTTCTACTTGGTAGAATATTACTATTTTCTATATTGTTTAACTCTACTATTGAACTAATACCATCAACAACTTTTTTGTTTCTATAGATATCTAAAATTGTATTGATATTTTCAGCATTTAAAATATTCTTACCCCTTCTTACATTTTCATATATATCATCAGCATTTATGAATTGTATCTTATTCTTCATTTCTTCACTTTTATTCATATTAAATACAATCATTGCACAAGGTATAGCAGTATTAGTAAATAATCCACTTGCTAACTCTATAACTGACTCAATATAATCAAATCCTATAATTTTCTTTCTTAAGCTTTCCTCTGCACCAGCTCTAAATAATGCACCAAGAGTTGTTATTATTACAGCTTTTCCATTTTCTTTTAATGATTTTAATGCACTACATATAAATAACCAATCAGCACTTGATACTCCTGGAGTTCCATATATAAATCTTCCATACTTATCATTTAATATTTCATTTTCTCTATCCTTCCACATCATGCTAAATGGTGGATTCATTATTACAGTGTCAAACTTCTTAATCGTATTTTCCCCTTCTTTAAATACCGGATTTATTAATACATCTCCAACTCTTATATCTGCTGATTTAATTCCATTAATAAACATTCTTATGCAAGCTATTGAATATGTTTTTAACTCTAATTCTTGACCATAAATTTTAAGCTCATTTCCATAACTTGCTGCAAACTTATATGCCTCAAAAGCATCTCCACCTATTCCAAAATTTCCATCATAAAACTCTCCATCTTTAGGTTCCACTATTTCAACTGCTAATTTGTTTATAAAATTTGGCGTTGATCCCGCAACTCCCATCTTTCCTGATAATTCTGTTGTACTACCTAACATATATTCAAATGCATCTCTATATTGTTCTGCATTAAAGAATGAACTTTTCAATATCACTAGTATTTTAGCTATTTCTTCACTTGATAATTTTAAATTATTTAAATATGATACAGCACTTCTTATTTCTTGTACTTCTTCACCTATGTTGTCTAATGCTTCTTTAATAGCAGCTTTAATATCGACACTATTTAAAATCACATCTAAATTTACATTGTCAGAAATATCATTGTTAGAACAATAACCTACTAATAACAATATCGCTGTACTTGAATCTAACTCCTCTACACTAATTGCCCCCCTTTGAACCTCTAATACTTCATCAATAACTCTCTTAACATTTTTCATTTTAACATCTCCTTACCTCTTTTTAATAATTTAATTACTAACTTGTTTTCTTTAAAATTTTTATCTCTTTGTTTATGTTTTAAGTATACATCCACAAAATAACAATGTCAATACTTTATTTTAATAATTTAATTACTAGCTTTTAATATTTAAATTCGCTATTTTAATTTCGTGTAATCGTTAGACCCCCTAACGCAAAAATTCCCCAAGACCGTAGTCTTAGGGAACATAAAACACACTATTAAATTTTCTAAAAACCCGCTAAACCTTTGATACCAGGCTATTTCTTAATCAGCCTTACAACCGTCTCAGCGTGTGATGTATTAGGGCATATTTATTATCCATTTAAATAATTATTATAACAAACAAATAATACTATTTACCATTTGTTTTTTCTAGCATATCTATCCTTGTTTCTACTTTTTGTGATAAATCTGCTGCAACCATCTTTAAAAATTCAATATTTTTTTGTGAATTCCAATTATCATTATCTATATCGGTTTTATAAGCTTGTACTAATAACGGAAGAATTTCAATGTATATTAATAAGTATAACTTGGCTAGTAATTCTTCTTCATCAAACTCCTCATACTCACCTTGATATCTTTCTAAAGCCGTAGTTACAGTACCATTATTAGTTAATACTAACTCTATGTTTTCATGATTTCTATATTCTAAATCAAGTTTTATTTGATTTAGATTTTTACTTTCTAATAAAAATGATAGTGTACTTATTATATTTATAACTGATTCTCCAGTTGCCGAAACTTTATTTAATAAATCTTCTGTATCACCTTTAAATCCTTTTATTGTATCAAGCGAAATATTTCCCAACATCTCACTTTCTGTTTCAATAATATTTTCACCAGTATATACTTTACTAATCAACCATACAAAGAAATCACTTTTTATATCAAAACTATTTTTAGAAATTTCATTTCTCCCTGAATATTTTAACATTTTTCTTAACAATTTCATTCCGTCTGAATTTCTACTAATTATGTAACCAATCCCTACCCCATTAGAATAAACAACTATAAACCCATTTTTAGGTATTGTCCTATCCTCTATCGGTTGATTTCCTGATGATATTTGATTATATGAATATTTTATTAGATTATAGCTAATTTCTCTATTGTTAAGCGTAATTTTAGGATTACCATCAAATTTCTTATTAATTTTCCAATCAGCATATGCTATAGATTCCCCTATCTCATCATCTTCTGGAATTTGCAATAACCTTTCAATAACATTATCTAAAATGCTATTCTCACTATCTGACCATCTCGTAGTAACCATTTTACCTCCATATTAATTTAAATTAAATTTATTATATGTAAACTTATAGCCAAACTTTTTTTCTAAGCTAGGCTGGATAACTGTTGAGTACTCTTGATTTGAGGAATAATTCTTTATCAATCCGATTTTAAATTTAACACTTGTACTTTCTATAGTATCTCCTCTTAAATTGATAATTTTATCAATTTTAATTTTACAAACATTATTCTCTATCACAATTAAATCATCACAACTATCTATTTGAATATCTACCCAATTAGGTATTGTTATCAAAACATTATTTTTGCACAGCTTCTTTACTTTTCCTGAAACATTAATTTTACCATTAATATAAGCAACTTCATTTCTAAATTGAATAGCTGGATTACTTTCAATACTTTCTTGCTGTCCACTACAGTAAAATAAACATTCAATCTTAGCTTCATTTTCTTTAATTTTCCATACTAGTCCAGCATATAACCACTCCAGAAAACCTAAATACGCAGCTAGTCCAAATTCAAATACATAATCATTGGGTATAAAAGTAATACTCTTAAACAAATTCCATTTATCCACCAAAAATACTGCAATTATAGGAGCAAGTACACATTTTACAATTATAAAGAATAAAGATGCCTCCATTAACTTAGACACCTCTCAATCTTTTTAATAAGAATTTCTGACTCTTCTTCAAAACATTTTTTATTTATTCCAATTATACCATTAACTTGTAATGAAATATTAACTGCTTCTTTCTTATCATTTCTACCCCTTAGTTCAATACTTCTAATATCAATAGCTGATTCTTCTGATAAAAAATTAATTTTTTCTAATAATAACCCAAAATATGCTCTCTCTAATCTTAGCTTACTTAAAATTGAATCAATTTCATTTTTTAACGTTACATCATCTTCCATAAACTCTATAGATGTAATATTATATGAGTTTGTATAAAAATACTCCTCAATAATAGATGTCATAATCTTTGAGGTAATAATTATCTGCCTATAGCCTTTGGTACAATTTTCTTTTACAATACTATAATAATCATCATGCTCTGGAGAATATTTTACTTTTACAATTTTATTATCTAACTTATTTACAAATAACTTCGCATAATCATTCCTCAAAATAACTCTCCTCCTAATTAATATCTTTATAATATAGCACTATATATTATATTATACTTTTGTATTCTTTTCCATAGCTTTATTCATATTATTATTTTCTTTAATACTTACCCCTTTATGCGTAAAAATGTACACCCATTAGTGAAAATTCCACTAAGGGGTGTGCACAAATACTCAAATTACCTAAAAACGGCTAAAATCTCTATTAAAATCAGTTTTAAATTTATCTTTAAAAAGCAAAATACAATGGCCAAGCCTTGATATTTCAAGGTTTTACCATTGTATCCTTACTTGCGTTCTTATTTGGTGGAGGCGAGGGGTATCGAACCCCTGTCCGAAAGCAGACCAGCCTGACTTTCTACGAGCGTAGTTTGTGACTAAAATTTCGGTCCTTAGTTCGCTCACAAACAAACTCCTAATTCCCTAGCTTCATAAATACCCCTCTAGCTCAAAGCTTTGCTAGACTTCGTTCCCTACTTCAATGACACCAGCTACCCAAGACGTAGGCATCCTGGACTGATGAGCAAGCTATATTAAGCTGCTAATGCAAAATTGTCTTCTGCGTTTATATTTAGTGCATACCTGATTATCGAGGTCACATGCTTCCCTCGGCCCGCTTATCAAACCCATCACACCCCCGTCGAAGCCAAAACGCCCCCATGTTAAGGTAAATAGGTCATAAACGCTTTCCCTATTCAATTTTTAAACGATAATTTATATCGTGTTTTTATTATAGAACATGATTCTCTAACTGTCAACTTAACTATACCATTAAAGTATTAGCAAACTCTCAATAATATAGGTAATAAAGAAAAATTTAAGTAAATAGAATTATTTTTCTTTACTATCTAATTGTTATTATTATAAATTTCTAATATTTACTATTTATATTTTAAAATAAAGTTCTTGCACTATTTGTCGAAAGATGTTATTCTAAATAAGCAGTTGGTACGTAAAGTGCTAATTATTTGTAGAGCCTAGTTTGTCCTTCGCCGGAGTCTAGGCTCTACTTTATTTTTAAAATAAAAATTTATCCACACATACTAAAAAACAATTCACACTTTAATTAACATTTTTCCCAATAAATGTTTATAACTTTATTTCCTATTTTCTTTAGGTAAAATAATTATAAATTCTGATCCCTCATTTATTTTACTAATAACTTTTATATCCCCACCATGAGCATTTATTATAGATTTGGATATTGTAAGTCCAACGCCAATTCCTTTTACACTTCCTCTTGATTTATCTACTCTATAAAATCGTTCAAATATATTACTTATCTCATCTTGTGGTATACCAATTCCATTATCCTTAATTGATAAATTAACATTATTATCTTTTATAAAAGTTCTAATATGTATTTGACCATTTCCTTTATTATATTTGATAGCATTAGATAATATATTTACTATTACCTGTGCAAATTTCTCTTTATCAATTAAAACTTCTAAATCTTCTAATTGATATTTAATTATTATATTCTTAGCAAGTGCTTTCCCCTCATAATTATAAGTAATATTTCTTATATAATTTTTCAGGTTTACTACTTCTTTTTCTAAAGTATTTCTTCCACTATCAAACTTTGCTAATTTCCTTAAATCATCAACAAGCTTTGAAATTCTTGTTACTTCTTCATTTATACTAACAAGCCTTTCAGTTGTAGGTTCCCAAATTCCTAAAATAATTGCATCTAAATGACCTTTAACACTTGTTAATGGTGTTCTAAGCTCATGTGCTATATCTCCAGTTAATTGTTTCCTTAAATTTTCTTGCTTATTTAAAGCAGTGGCCAATTTATTTATAGAATCTATAAGATCATCAACTTCTCTTATATTACTTTTGTACTCTAATTCCTTTTTATAATTTCCTTGCTCTATGGTTTTTGTCATTTTTGCTACTTTAGAAATAGGGTTTGCTATAGATTTAGATATTATTATTGAAATTATTATAATGCTACTTATAGAAATTACTCCTATTATAAATATAATTTTATTGATAGCATTAAAAAGTTCCACATCATTTTCCATATAATAAGTTGATGCATAATGACCTATATACGCATATCCAACTAACTTTCCATCTATATCGATAATATTAACCTTATACTCTTTAAAATAATCATCCCATTTTCGTTCTATACTTTGCATATTATTACTTATTTTTCTTAAGGTAATATCTGATAACACCTTTTCATCTTCAAATACACTCCATATTTTATCATTGCTCTCATCATATATCTCAATTGCAATTCCTTTTCTTATTGCATCTACGCCTAAATTTTCTATTAACTCAATATCCCAATCATTATTTACATATATATTTTTAATATCAATATCTAATAAGTGATCTACTTCAGTCTTATTACTATCATCAACATACTTCTCAAACGAAGCCTTAAAGCTTGTATTTACAAAAAATCTTATTGCTATAATAGTTGCAATCATAATAAAAGTGAAAGATATTATAAGCTTACTATTTATTGATCTTAATTTACTTTTATAATCCAAATCTATATCCAACTCCATATACAGTTTGAATTATTCTTGGATTTCTTGAATCTATCTCTAATTTTTGGCGTAAATTTTTTATATGACTATCTATAGCTCTATCACCTTTTTCATAATATCCATCAATAGCATTCTCTAATAATTTATCTCGCGTATATATCTTCTTAGGATTATTTATTAATGTAAGTAATATCTTATATTCTGTATTAGTTAAACTTACATATTCACCTCTAACCTTAACCTCATGAGAGGACATGTTTATTTCTAATTCATCATCATATCTTATAATTTCTTTTTCATTCAAATTATTGCTTCTTTTTAAAATAGCCTTTATTCTTAATATTAATTCATTTATATTGAACGGCTTGCAAATATAATCATCACACCCTAATTTAAATCCATCTATTTTATCTTCATCTTCTATTTTTGCTGTCAACATAACTATTGGAACATCAGATCCCCTTCTTATATATTCACATATTTTTTCTCCACTTATATCTGGAATCATTCTATCTAATATTATTAAATTATATTTCTTTGAATTAAATTTATCTATAGCACTTTTTCCATCATAAGCAACTTCTGTATAGTATCCTTCATTATCTAAAAAAGCTTTTATAAATTCACATATTTTCTTTTCATCATCAACTATTAATATGCTTATCATAATATCCTCCTAAAAATTTATAATTTAATATTACAATAATATTATTCATAAAAACACTTAAAGAGTTGCATAAAATATTTTTTATAACAACTCTTTGTAAATTTTATATTCCTAAAAATATTTTAGCAAAGCCAAAATATACTATTAATGCAAAAGCATCTACTATTGTTGTAATAAGAGGGCTTGCCATTATTGCCGGATCTAAATTTAATTTTTTTGATATTATAGGTAAAATTCCCCCTACAACCTTAGCTAATACAACAGTAAAAAATAAACTTATACATACTGTAAATGAAATCATAATATCTGCACTAGTAAAGATATATAATCTCAGGAAATTTACCACTGCCAAAACTGTTGCTACTACTATACTTACTCTAAATTCTTTAAATATTACTTTAAAAAAGTCTTTTGTAGTTATTTCACCTAATGCTAGTCCTCTTATAATTAATGTTGATGATTGAGACCCTGAATTACCACCAGTATCCATTAGCATAGGTATAAATGATGCCAATATAACTACTGATTGTAGAACTTCTTCAAAACCTTGAATTATTGCTCCAGTAAATGTTGCTGATATCATTAATACAAGCAACCATATTATTCTATTTTTTGCTAACTTTAAAATTGGTGTTTTTAAGTATGGCTCTTCATTTGGCTCTATCCCAGCCATTTTTTGAAAATCCTCAGTATTTTCTTGTTCAATAATATCTACAATATCATCTACAGTTATAATTCCAACTAATCTATTTTCATTGTCTACTACAGGCATAGATAATAAATCATATGTTTTGAACAAGGCTGCTACATTTTCTTGATCTTCCGATGTTTTAACAGAAACTATATTTGTGTCCATCACCTGCGAAACTAACATTTCTTCATTACTTAAAATTAAATCTTTTAAGGATATAACCCCTTTTAATACTCTTTCTTTATTTATTATAAAACAGTTATCTAACGACTCTTTATTTATACCTATTTTTCTAGTATGATTTATAGCTTCTTTTATAGTCATCTGCTCCTTAAAATCTACAAACTCTATAGTCATAATAGCTCCGGCAGAATCCTCTTTGTACTTTAAAAATTGATTTATTAACTGTCTTTTTTCTAATGAAGTATTTAAAATTACTTTTCCTACTATATTAGCTGGTAATTCTTCTATTATATCTACTGTATCATCTAAGAATAAATTTTCAATTATATCTTTTAATTCATTATCTGTAATTAATTCTATAATCTTTTGCTGTGATTTTTTATCTAAATATGAAAACACTTCTACAGAAGTATCTTTAGTTAAAAGTCTAAAAACTACTAGCAAAGATTTATCATCTAATAATTCCATACTTTTTGCTATATCTACAGGATTCATTTTTTGCAGTTCTTGACTTAATTGCCCCATATTTTTGTACTCAATAATTTTTAATAATTCTTTTGTCATAATTGCCTCCTTATAAAGCTCATATATAACAAAATTACATAATAAAAACTAACGATAATTAACCAATCTCTGCTATATATGAACTACTTAACCTATTTAATTTATCTATTTTTTTAATTCCTAAGGGTATATCGTCCATATAATCACTCTCCTAAAATAATCTACTTTCAAATTATATAAAACAATTATGGAGAAATTATGAGTTTTTATATTAAACCAAAAAAAATGATAAGACCTATGCACTTTCATAAGCCTTACCATCTCTTTTACTTAACTAATATATACTATTCATTTTTGTTGAAAATGATACTGATTTCCCAAATGCTAAACTCCTATTGGTGGTAAAAGTTTAAAACAATTAGAATCCCTTTATTTTCATTATATATATTAAATTAGTATTATCAATATTTATTTTATGAATATTGATTTTATGAATACTTTTTTACAAATTCCACTTTTCTATTAAAGCAGTTCCTGTTCCTTCAAGCTTTAGGCACTTATCTATTGAATCATTATAAATTCTAGTAGTAAATACCTCTTCTCCATCATTTAGGAATATCTCTAAAATAGAATTATCAGAGAATATTTTTAAAGAATCTATAGAATTAATTTCCACAGCTCTCATAGCTCTTCCATAACCTGATTTTCCAAGTTCTAATTTGAATACTCCATCTTTAAATGAAAGTACACAATCTTCTCTTAATGAAACTCTAAAGTCATTACAATTCTTTAAATCAATATTTAACTCAAAAGTATTGTTTTCGAATATTTCTAAAGTTTTTCCTTCTTCTAAAGAAACTTCAGCCTTGTAAGCTTCACCTTTTCTTAAAGTTTCTAATTCAATAACTGGTACTTGATATATTTTATCATTTTTTAAAATTAATTCTCTTGGAATAGTTAATGCATGTTGCCAAAAGTTATCTATAGTTGGATTCCTATGTATAACTGCATCTGGAACTCCCATCCATCCTATCATTATTCTTCTATTCTTGCTATCTTCAAATGTTTGTGGTGCATAGAAATCAAATCCTCTATCTATCTCAATGAAGTCTCCAAGTTCTAAATGCTTTTTACCCTCGTCAAAGTTTCCAACAGCATATCCACTTTGATATACATTATTATACTTATAACCTTCTGCATCTATTCCTTGTGGTGAAAACATAAATACATCTTTACCTTCTAGTTTAAATGTATCTGGACATTCCCACATATATCCCATATCATCTCTTTCGCCTGCTGGTATTGAATTAAACTCCCAATTATAAAGGTCTTTTGATTTATATAATAAAATACAACCTTTATCATCAACAGTTCTAGCACCTAATACCATGTAATAAACTCCATCTTCTTCCCAAACTTTAGGATCTCTAACATGAAGTGACATATTACTTGGGAAATCTTCATTTCTAAGCACTACTGTCTTTTCTGAAAAGTTAACTCCATCTTTACTAGTTACAAGTATAACATTTTGTTCTCTTCCAGTTAAAATATAATCATGCTCTCCTGCATGTTTAACATTCCCTGTATAAAAGAAATAAACTGTATCATCTTTCACAAATGCAGAACCTGAATAAACACCATCTTTATCTTCAGCTATATCTGGATAAAGAGCTACCCCTCTATCTTCCCAATTAACTAAATCCTTAGATGTATATTGACCCCAGAATTTTAATCCTCCCATTGGAGTAAGTGGTGAATATTGATAGAAACAGTGATACTCTCCATTAAATTCACATAATCCATTTGGATCATTTATCCAACCTATTGGAGCCATTATATGATACTTATTTCTCCATTTATCATTTTTTACAGCCTCTAAATTTCTGTCCATACAGTCCTTTATTTGCTTATCGAACTCTTTTCTTAACATAAAACTATTATCTCCCTTGTGCTAAAGTTAATACTTCTTCCTTAGTTGGTAAAGCTCCTATAGCACCTCTCTTACATACTGTTAAAGCAGCTGTTGCATTTGAGAATGTTAATATTTCTTTTACTTTTTCTTCATTTAAGCTAACTAAGCTTTCTAAAGTATTATCTCCTTCAGCAACTTGGTATAGGAATGATCCTATAAATGAATCTCCAGCCCCTGTTGTATCTTGAGCTTCTACCTTAAATGATGGCGAGAATATTTTCCTTTCTTTTGTTATAAATTCTGCTCCATTAGTTCCTTTAGTGTATATTATAACTTCAACAGCTCCTTGTAATAAGAAGTTTAATGCTTCTGTTTCATCAGCTATTCCAGTTATAAATTCTAATTCTTCATCACTTATTTTAACAATGTTTGCAAATGGTAAGAATTCTAATATTGCTTCTTTGCAAGCTTCTGGAGTTTCCCATAATGGCAATCTAACATTTGGGTCAAAGCTTATTAAGCAATTATTTTTCTTAGCTAATTCTATAGCTCTTCTATGAGCATCTTTTATTGGAGCATCTATTAAACTTACTGAACAGAAGTGTAATATTCCACCTTCTGAAAATACTTCTTCTTTTATTTCTGATGCATTTAATAGCATGTCTGCACTTGGATTTCTGTAGAATGAGAAATCTCTTTCTCCATCTTCTTTTAATGAAACAAAAGCTAAAGCTGTGTTAGCTTCTTTTGTTCTTAAAACATTTGAAACATCAACCCCTAATGGTTTAACTTCTTCTAATATATGATCTCCAAATCCATCAACACCTAGTTTAGTTAACATTACAGATTTACCACCTAATTTTGAAACAGCAGCAGCAACATTAAGTGGTGCTCCACCAGCAACTCTTAAGAAATTGCTTACATCCTTTAAAGCTACTCCTTTTTCATGAGGTATAAAGTCTATTAAAGCTTCTCCGATTGAAATTACTTTTTTCATTTATTTTCCTCCTAAATTATCCTTAATGGGAACGTTCCCTCATTTTCAAAAAAATATATTGAAATCGAATTACTTATCCCCTCTTTATAATTTCATAAATTATAAAATACTACGCTTATGAAAATATTATATCATTTATCCTATGTTAGTCCATATATTTTTCTTAGAAATATCCCCCTTTTTATTCTATAATTTAAACATCTATATTAATGAGAAACATAATATAAGTTATAGATAAATTAAATTTTAATTCATCTATAACTTATATTACTTTTTATCTTTACTTGAATTACCTAAAAGAAATCCTATACATCCGCTAATTAAATCTCTAAATTGAGATATTTTCGAGTCTGCTCCTGCCGGAATTATATTAAAGTTTACTCCAATTATTAGAGATATAATAATTGTGATACATAAAATTATAGCTATAGCATTCTGTAGTGTTTTATTACAAAAGTATCTTTCTTTTTCTCGTGTTATTTCTTTTTCTTCATCATATTCAGTTTCAACTTTTCCCCTTATATTATCTTCTTGTAATTCATTGTTTAAAATCTTAAACTTATAGTCATTTTCCTCATCTATATAAGACTCTTCCTCTTTGTTTCTAACCAAAAAGTTAGAGCTTAAAAAATATCCAAATATACTAGCAACACTAGTTCTAATCATTACATTTACAGTGACATAATCTGTGTTAGTAGGATCAGGGGTATATAAGTTATGAATACATTGTATAATTAAAATTATCATAATTAATATTAATCCCTTATCTTTAAAACTTATCTCACTCCAACATCTTTTAATAACCTTAATAAATCTAGGTTTCCTTTTACTCACACCCTCACCACCTTAACTTTACCTATTATTATTTTATTAAGTAAAAATTAAAATGTTACTTTATCCAACCTTCTGAAAATTACACTTTCTCTTTCTTAACTATATTTCCTTATATTTATTTCTACACAACCTTTAAACTCATTTATAAATATGATAAATAAAAAAATAGCAACTATATTTATTTTTATACAAATATAGCTACTATTTTTAAAATTAATTACCTATATAATTTATTTTTATTTTACACTTTCTTTATAAACTTAATATCGAAATATATATCATATTATGATATTAGTTTTTCATATGGTATAGTCTTATACTTACCTTAGTAAAATTCGTATTTATCTATTGTCAAACATATATATAACTTGAGCTAGATAATTATCTTCTCTATCTTCATATCCCAAGTATACAGTATGCATAAATTGATCGAATTCTACTGTATCAAAAGATATTAATCCATTTTCATCTATACACTCTTCTACATTAAGAATCGTATCTTCCAAGGTTTTGTTATTTCTCACTATTATTTGTGTTGGATTTAACTTTTCCCCTTTTCTGTTTATAACATCGAAGTTTATAGTTATTTTATTATCTTTTTTATAAAGACTACCTGCAACTATATTTTGATACATAGCTTTTACGTCAGTTAATTTTTCAAGATTCTTTATTGGTACTAGATTCTTTATTTCATTATACTGAATATTTAATGACTCCAAGTTCTTAGCATATTGCAATCCTTCTAGGTTTGAAATTCCATATCCAATAGCATTTAACTCAATAAGATTATATATATCTCCTATAGTTATAGCATCTGATGATATATTTAATTGTGCCTTAATAGCTCTCTTCAGATATTCATCTGGAATATTTACTACTTCTGATAAATCAATAGCTTGTTCTAAATTTTCATATGCTTCATTTAGTTTAACAAACAAGTTATCAACCTCTTCTTGAGTATATCCATTAGCTAAATCTACATTAACTTCTTCTAAAACCATTTGTAAATTATCGAAACTTTCTTCAGTATAAATATCTTTATTTAAGTTATTAATGCTTTCAATTAATTCATCTAATTTAGCTCTATTTATTTCAATACCTTCATTATTGGCAAAGTGTAATTTAGTATCTCCCCATGTTGCATGATCTGAACCATTACCATTTCCACCATCAGTTACAACAAGCTTTAATTCCTTAGCTCCATTAATATCTACTTCAACATATTTTTGTGCATCTCTCGATGTCATTAATCCACTATCAAACTTCTTATCGCCATCAACCCAAACTTCAAAAGTTACAGATCCAACAGTTCCGTACATTTGTCTATCTACACCAACATATGAACTAAAGTATGCATAATCTTTATCACTTAAATCATAAATTATCGTTGATGTTGAATGAGCTCCTATACCTCTTTCATAAGATATCTCTTGTCCATTTTCATCTGTTAACCTTAACGTTCTTCCACTTATTGATATATCCTTTCTAGGTGCAGTGTAACTATTATTAGTTGATTTCCAATCATATTCTGTTAAATACTTATAATCATTCATGTCAACTACTGCAACACTTCTTGTTTTTATACTTGTATTTCCATCAGAATCTGTTACCTTGTAAGTTAATTCATACTTTCCAGCTTTATTAAAATTAACTTCTCCTAATACTTCAATATTAGATGTTAAATCTCCATCTTCAGCATCAGTTGCAGAATACTCTTCATTTAATTCTATAGGATGACCTACTTTTGTAGATACTGATTTTGGTACATTAATCTTTGGAACCGAATTTAATATTAAGAATTTGGCATCACCAAAACTAGCATGATCTGATGCATTACCATTACCTGCATTATCAGCAATAATCTTCAACTCTGATACTCCTTCTAATGGAATCCTTACTAATTTAGCATCATCTTCCCATTTCATAAGTCCACTATTATAAACTTCTAAATCATCAGCATAAATTTTGAATATTACACTTGAATTATTTTGCTTTGTAATATTTCTATCTATACCAACGTAAGTTTCAAAATATTTATAATTTGTACCTTCTAAGTTATAAACTATCTCTGAATTTGCATGAGTTCCAATACCTTTATCAAATATCTTTTCCTCGCCATTTACACTTAATTTAATTTTAGCTCCAACTGAAGCTAAGTCTTTTCTTACTTGACCATAATCAGTTCTTGCAGAAGTCCATTCAATATCAGATAAATATTCTAAATCACTATAAACTATAATAGTTTTTTCTAAAGTAGCAACATTTCCATCATTATCTGTTACTGTATATGAAACTTTATATTCACCTGTTTTATTAGTTGTAAAATCATTTGCATTAACTATTACTTTATTAGTTATGTCTCCATCTTCTTGATCATTTGCACTTACAGATGACATTAAGTCATATTCACTTCTTAACTTAACATATTCTGTTCCACCTACTACTAAGCTTGGGAACTTATTTCTTATAATTTGTTCAGCTCTATTTAAGTCATCTTGGAAAAGCTCCCTTGCTGGATGAGCATCAACCTCTTCTCTTAAAACTTCTAGCTTTTCTAAAGTATTATATTTTTCACTTACTTCATTTTTATTACTATCAGTAAATAGTTCATTTGTAATCTTATCTGATAATTCATCACTCTTATAGAATGACATCTCCCCTATACTTGCCCAATTTTGATTTGCTTCAATAAATTTAAATTTCACTCTTCTTGCTTCTGTTTTAGTTATATCAATTTCAATAACATCATTAACACTTCCATTGTACGAACCAGTACCTGCTAGTCTAAAGTCATTTCCTTCTGCTTCAGTAGAAATATAAATTTCAAACTTAGTTGCAAATCCTTTTCCACCATTTCTAGCAGCATAAGCAATTTTATCTATTTCATTAATTTCACCTAAATCAAATATAACTTCATTTTGGAATGAAAGGCTATTTGGTTTTCCTGTTTCCCAATGTGTATTTCTATTATTATCTATTGCATAACCAATAACACTACTTCCATAGTTTCCACCATTATTAGAAACTGAAACTACTGGTATTTTAAACTTTTCATTATAAGCTTCTAAATCATTAAATAAACCATACTTTGATTTAGTAGTGACTAACTCCTCGTATATTGTTATATATGAAGTCTTTTCAACCACATTATTATCACTATCAGTAACTCTATAAACAACCTCAAATCTTCCAACTTTATTTTCTTCAAAACTATTAGAAATTATTTCAACATTATCAGTTAAGCCTCCATCTTCTATGTCTGATGCAGTAACTCCTTCCATAAAGTCTACTGTTTCTCCTAATTTATAAGTTTTATCTATAACAGTTAACGATGGTTTAGCATTATTAGTAGTTAACTTTGGATTAGCTATTACTGCATGGTCAGAAGTATTACCATTTCCTCCATCATTAACTTCTATAACTAATTCTTTAACACCCTTAACTGGAACATTTATAGTTACCATATTATCTTCATGCTTTATTACACCTGTAGTCGCCAGAACCTTACCATCACCTATAACCTTAAATGATATGCTTGAGTTAGCTTGAGCTGTTATTCCCATATCAACACCAACCAATGCCTCAAAATTATCATAATCTTCATTAGATAAATCATAAGTTATCTTACCATTTGCATGTATTCCAAAACCTTTATCAAAAGTCTTTGTTTCATTATTTATTCTTCCCTTTATATTCGCATTTCTTCTTGGAGTTCCATGTTGAGTTGTAGCATTTTTCCAATCTGAATCTGATAAATAATCATAATCACTTACAACTTGTACATTTACTGTTTTTGTAACAACTACTCCATTATCCTCAATAGTATATTCTAATGGATAAGTTCCTTTTTCATTTACATTTACTTCTCCATTTATAACTATATTTGAACTTATATCTACACCATTGTAATTTAATGCTTTAACTAAATCCATTGGATTAAATTCTTCTCTAAGTTTTATGCTTATTGATTGTTGTTGTAAATTTAAACTTGGAGTTAGAGAATTTACTACTACCTCTTCTCCACTATTTAATTTCTTATCATAAGGTATAACAGTATAATTTGCATCTTCCCCTACCATTGATTCTGTATCCACAAAGCTATTAGTTGAAGTAAATCCAATTAATTTACCATCTTTAAATATTTCATAACCTAATACATCATTTTTAGAATCTTCATTAACACTAAATAATAATTTTATATTTTCATTTTCTTTAAGAATACTAACACTTAATTCAGGATTACTATCAAATCCTTCACCATCATACTCTATATAATCATAATTAGCATACCAAGTTTTTATATCTGGTTTTGGATATTTACTTAATAATTCTTTTGTCTCATCAGAAACCCAGAATCCATGTCTTTCAAAATGCTCGCTTAAATCTAATTCTAAGGCTATACTAGAATATTTAGCTAGCTGATTTAATTTATCATTTGCTGAATTTTCAGAATCTAAAACTACGTTATTTTCTCTATACTGACTATTTAATTTTCCCCAATATCCTGGATATATCATTTCTAATTGCCAGAATACAGCTAAGTTTTCAAAGTATCCACCATTATAATAATTGTTATTATTAGTTGCTATAACATTCTTAAAAACATGACTTTCAAAAGGTATTCTTCTATTTGCCTTATTATAATAATAAGAAGAATATTGAGGTATCATATTGTTTGTAACCTCACCTATAGTTCTTACTCCTATATCCAGCTTATGCCCCATTTCATGATCAACACCCCAGCCACCTACACTAGTTAACATAGATACCATTACATCACCTTGAACACCAATATGTCCAGATGCAGCATACATATATCCAAATGGTTGAGCTAATCTTATATTCTCTCTAGTATACTTAATATCATTCTTTATACTACTTCCATCCATGCCTAAATATTCAAATATCATATCCATATGATCATCATACATATTTACAGTATTCATTGGACTAAAACCTTGATTTATATAAGCTTCATATGCCCCTGTTGCAGTTCCTGTAAATACAAGATGATCTGAAACTACCTCTACAACATCTATCATTTTTCTATCCATAACATTTGGATTTTCTACCTTATCTGCATCAACTCTTGCTTTATAATCCTTTAGAAGTTCTAAGAATTCTTGTTCATCAGTATTTTTATCCATCATAGGGAACTGTTCACAACCTGATGCAAATCTTATAACTGGTGCTTTACTTTGCTGTTCCTCTGTATAAGGATTTACTATATATACAGCTCCACCTGGAGTTACATCATGATTGTACCATCCATCATTTTGACTAACAGCTGGTACAGTTATTACATTCTTACCTATGTGTAAACTTACAGATCTTCCCCAACTTGCAAAGCTTCCTTCCTGTTGAGAAAACATTAATTGTGGTAATGGCTCACCTGGTTCTGCATCAACGTATACAGTTATTGTTTCCCCCGCTCTAGCAACTATTCCTGTAGGTTGATTATTATTACCAAATCCAAACTTTAGATTCTTATTTGCATGTGCATTTCTATCTCCATACTGTTCTGCCACAACAGTTTTAACAGTTTCTAATGCACCATTTATAATATCCTTAGCCATTTGTATATCTTTTAAATAAACTGGTGCTAACGGATGCTCATTAACCTGATTTTCAAGTTCTGTTAACTTTTCTATAGTATTAAATTCTTCTGAAACAATATCCATTAACCCATTTGTAAATAATGTTTTTATTTTTTTAGATACTAAATCCTCTTTATATAATCTTATATCTTAAATTGATGCCCAATTTTGATTAGCCTTATCAAATACAAACTTTACTCTTTTAGCCTTAGTAGCTTCAAATTGTATCTCTAGCATATCACTAGTTACTGTATAACTTCCTTCAGTTACTTTTTGGAAATTATCTCCTGAAGCTACTGGCGATATATATATACTAAACTGCTCTGCAAATCCCTTACCATTGACTCTTGATTTATAAGTTAAACGACTTATCACTTCTGCATCTTCTAAAGTTAATATAACTTCATTCTTAAATGAATCACTATTTGGATTTCCAGTTTCCCAATGACTATTTGTATCTTCATCTATTGCATACTTTATCGCTGAACTAGAATATTGTCCACCATTGTTGCTTATACTTAAATTTTTAACTCTATACACATCATCATACTCATTTATATAGTTTGTATAAAATGGTTCAAATTTAGACACATTTGCAGTACCGCTTTGAACTTTTCCAAATTCTACTAACTCTTTAGCTATATTTAATTTTTCAATATATTCATCTTTAAACGGATGTCCATTAGCTTCTTCTATTAAATTATTAATAACTTCAATTGTTCCAAACTCTGGGTTAACTTCATTCATTTTTTCATCTATAAATAATATATCTATTTTTTGATCTAATTCATCTGGCATATATAAACCAAATTCAGAAGCTAAAGCCCAATTTTCATATCCTTTTTTATATACAAATTTTATTCTTCTTACTTCTGTTTCTTTAAATTTTATTTGTAAAGTATTTTTAGTTGTTATACTTGTAGACCCATCTGATATTTTCTCAAATGTATCCCCCTCAGAAGTTCTAGATCCATATATCTCAAATTCTTGTGCAAATCCTCTTGAAACTAGGCTTGTATACATTATTCTATCTATTGTAGTTAACTCATCTAAAGTTATTACTACTTCATTTGTATGGCTAGATGTATTTTGCTTACCTGAATGCCAATTTGTATTTACATCTCCATCCATAGCTCTTGCTATAACATTAGAGGAATAATGTCCACCATTAGTTGTTATACTTGTAACTTTCTCTAACGGCACTTTGAATAATTCATCATAACTAGCTAGCCTTTCATCATTAAATGACTTAAAGTTAGATACCTTAGCCTCTGTAAATTCCAATGCTTTTCCTTCTAATATTATTCTAGCATTATTAATATCTTCTCTTATTTCACTATATAAAGGATGTGTGCTGGCTTCTAAATCAAAAGCTTCTAGTTTTTCTAGAGTATTAAACTCTTCACTTAACTGATTTTTTGAATCATTAGTAAATATATTATTCATTTTATCTATTATATTATCTTCTTTATAAAACATAAATTCAGATGCACTTGCCCATCCTTGATTTGCTTTTTTAAATACAAATTTTACCCTCTTAAATTCAGTTGCATCAAATTTTATTTCTACAATATCTCTTATTGAACCATCATATTGACCTGAAGCTACTAGTTCAAAGTCTTCTCCATCCTCTGTATTAGATGAATATATTTCAACTTCCTCTGCAAAACCTTTTCCACCTGCATCTGGTCTTGCCGCATAAACTATTCTATTTAATGTAGCTACTTCATTTAAAGTTATTATAACTTCATTAGTAAAATTACTATTATTAGGTATTCCTGTTTCCCAATGAGTTTGGAAGTTTCCATCTATGGCCTTATCTATGGTACTACTTGAATATTTCCCACCATTATTAGTTATAGATTTTATGTTAGAGTTGTCCATTTTAAAAATTTCATTATAACTCTCTAACAACTCACTACCATATAAAGTAAATTTAGTTATAGTAGCTTTATTAGTTTTATTTTCCTCCTCCACTTCATTAGTTTCAATAATATTGTTTCTTGTTAATGTTTCTGCAAACACATTAACTGGTGTAGCAACTAAATTAGTTATTGTTGTTGCTAAAATTAATGTTGATAACTTTCTTTTTAACATTCATTTTCCCCCTGAAATATTATTTCCCCCAGAAAAGCACATTAAAAAAGCTACTCCCTAAAGAGTAGCTAAAATAAACATAAACTTTTAATAAAAGTAATTTTTACTTACAGAAAATATCGGTATCATTATTAAACGTTATCATTTAAATATAACTTTTAATTTTCTATAAATACTATTAACCTTTTAAAACTTTATAAACAAAAAGTATAATGCACTCTTTGGCAACTGGCTGACATAGAAATACTTCCTTAGTCCCTATAGCTTTGCGTCTCTAAATTTCTTTAGATTTGCCTATTTAATTTTAAATTTAATATCAATATGCTACCACTTATAATATGTATTATTTATTATTAAATAATAGTTAGCAATTGTTGTTTTTGATTATACTATAAAATTTAACTTTTTACTACAAAATGGCATATCTTTCATAAATTTCAGTATAAATAGATTTCTCACTTATTTTTTTCTATTTAGCACTGTATTTTTCCCTTTTATGATTAGAATAATATACTTTTAAAAGCCTAGTTGTTAAAAAATACAATTTACTTATTATCTTTATATACTTGAAAATACAATTAAATAAATAATCACAATAACTTCTATTATATTTTTAATATAAAAAAAGAAGAAATTAATTTAACAACTTCTTCTTTATTATAAAATATTAAGCTTCTTCTTTAATTCCCATTATCATAGTAGCGGCAAAAGCAACACCTATTGCTATAACCATTCCTATAACATAATGTAACATTGATGTAGAATTTGTTATGGCTATTCCTGGTATTCCAGTAACACCAACTGCAGTCATTCCAACTTTCATAGCTACTACATAAGCTCCACCAATAGCTCCACCAATGGCTGCTCCTATAAATGGAGTCTTATATCTTAAATTAACACCAAATATAGCTGCTTCTGTTATACCGAATAGTGTACTTACTGCTGATGGAAGAGCTACAGCCTTCATCTTCTTATTCTTAGTTAATAAGAATGCTGCAAAACATGCTCCCCCTTGAGCTACATTTGCCATTGACCAAATTGGTAATAATGTATTTACACCAGTTTCAGCTAAAAGATTAAGTTCTACAGCGTGGAAACTATGATGAATTCCTGTTATAACTATTGATGAATATGCTCCTCCAAATATAAGTCCAGCAATTACACCTAATTTAGATATTGCAAATGTTAAGAATATACTTATTGCTGCTCCAACAACATTGGCTAATGGCCCTACAACTGCTAAAGCTAAGAATCCAGTTACTAATACTGTTATTAATGGAGTTACTAATATATCAAGCATTTCTGGAACTATCTTTCTAGTACCCTTTTCTATATATGCCATTATAAATACAACTAATAATATAGGTAATACTGTTCCTTGATATCCAAGTAATGGCATATTTATAAATCCTAAAACTTTAATAGTTTCATATCCAGTACCTTGTGTCCATGCATTTTGTAAAGCAGGGTGAATCATTATTCCCCCAACAGTAGCCGCTAAATATGGATTACATCCAAATACCTTTGCTGCACTTATTGCAACTAATATTGGTAAGAAGTTAAATGCTGCTGAACTGAACCAATCAAGCATCATCCACCACCAAGTATTAGAGTATTGCTCTAATCCAAATTTACCTGCTAAACCTAATAATCCCATTAATAAACCTGCTGCAACTATAGCTGGTATAATTGGAACAAATATATCTGATAATATCTTAGCTAACTTTTGTATTGGATTTAGTTTTTTAGCACCTTCTTGCTTAACTTCTGCAGTGCTCATTTCTTTAATTCCTGCAATTTTTATAAGTTCTGCATAAACTTTATTTACTGTCCCTTGTCCTATTATTATTTGGAATTGACCTCCATTTAAAAAGGCACCTTTAACAATATCTAATTTTTCTAGTTCTTCTTTGTTAGCTAAGTTTTGATCTTTTAATACTAATCTTAATCTTGTTGCACAATGTGCAGCACTACCAACGTTTTCTGGCCCACCGATATACTTTAAAATATCTTGAGCAGCATCAAAATACTTATTTGACCCCATTTTAAAATCCTCCTAATAATTTTTAATTTTTAATTTTTAATAAATTTATAATTACCTTATAATAAAGGCTTTATTCAATAAGTGGTAATGTTCCCACAGTGCTTATAAAAAACTTGTGGTAATGTTCCCATTCACCTTAAAAAAACGTATTACGTTTTCATTTTTTGCTAAGTCAATTGTCGAAATTTGTTTATAATTTAATTTCAATACGATTATATAACTTTATTTTATATAAGTCTACACTTTCTTAAAATTTTTATCTTGGTAATTTTTGAATAAACATTATACATTTCAGTATTATTCTATTTAACCTATATATTTTTTTAATGATTTATATATAGGAACATTCCCATATATAAATCATTAAAACCTTTTCACAGTTTGATTATACACTATTTCTTTTTATTAGTAAACAATTTATTTTAACTTTTTTTACCATTTTTTCTTTTTGTATTGTTTTCTCATTAAGATATTCCAACATTATTTCTGCCGACTTTCTTCCTGCAGTTTTATAATGATAGTGAATTGTTGTAAGTTTAGGGGTAATAACCCTTGATATTTTAGAATCTCCCATACCAACCACTGCAACATCTTCTGGAACTCTGTAATTATTATCAATTAAATACTCTATTGCACCTAATGCTAAATTATCAGTCACTGCAACTATTGCAGTAGGTGGATTATTTCCTTCCATAATTTCCTTTGCTAATTTATAACCACTTTCTTCAGCAAAGTCACCTATTTTTATATTCTCATTAATTATTTCTATATTTTTTTCATTTAATGTTTCTATAAATGCCTCTCGTCTATCAAAACCAACAGCCTGATCTTCTTCATAAACTCCAATATAGCCTAACTTTTTATGACCTTTTTCAATTATACAATTTGTTATATCTCTTGTTGCATCAAATTCATTAAAGAATACTGATGAAAACCCCTCTATATCTTGAGCTACAACTACAATAGGCACTTCTAAGTTTTTCATAACACTTATATGTTTTTCAGTTACTTTAGTTGCCATAAAGATAATTCCATCTACTTGATTAGCCTTAAATATATTAAGATATTCTAATTCCTTTTCAATTGAAAGATTCGTATTTGCAATTAAAATATCATAATTATTAGGTGATAAAATTTCTGTAATTCCCTCCACTACTCTTGCTGGAGTTTCACTACTTATTTTAGGAACTATTACTCCTATTAAATTTGTTTTTTTAGTTCTCATTCCTTTTGCTTGTCTCTGAGGAGTAAACCCTGTTTCATCAAGCACTTTTTTTATTTTTTCTCTAGCTTCAGCACCAACATACCCATTATTTAAGTATCTAGATACTGTTGATTTAGATACCCCTGCTAACTTTGCAATATCAATTATATTTAATGCCATTATCGCTTCTCCTTAATAATTGTTTAAATGTTTTCACTTAAAAACATATTCATATACTATACTAATTTATATACTGTAATATTTCAACTTTAAAATGTATATACTTAAATAATCAACTTCAATCATATTATTACTATTTTTAGTAAATAATAAATTTATTAATTGTTAATACTATATTTAGAATTATTTTCTTAGTATATTTTCTATACTAACCATACCTTATATATATTAATTAAATATTAAATTTATAAAACCTTATATTTGTTATAAGTTTTTAATATCATATTTACTTTAAGTTTTAGTTACAAGGAGTGATTGAATGTTTTCTAAAGATAAAAATATTAAAGTAAGATATACCTTTAAACATTTTTTTCTAGTATTCATATATGATATCCTTATAATTTCTTTATTTATATATTTCTTTTATACACTAGGAACTGTTAAAGGTCATAGTTATATTGATTATACTGAAAATAATTTTTTCCTTACTAATAATGATTCTATTTATACCTTTGTAGATTACACTGAAAATTCACTACCTAAAAATAGTAATTTACAATCTTATGAAGAAAGTATAAATAAATTTTTATCTGAAGCTTTTACCAAAAGAAATAACAGCTTCTTATCTGGAGATGTATCTTCTTTATATAACTACTATAGAGCTTCTAGCTCCAATGGTAGATATTCATTAATATACGAATTTAAAAGAATTGCTTATTTAAGAGATTGGGCTATTGAGCGTGGTATTTTATTTACTTCCATAAACTCTTTTATAATTATAAATAGTATCACTCAGAAGGATAATAAATTTATAATAGATGTGGATGAACAATGTACTTTTACTTATGTTCATAATAAAGGTAAATTAAAAAATGAATTTTCACTAACTATTCCCCATATATTAACTCTATATAGTTATAGTGAAAATTTTGATGATTTATATTTAATCGATAAGGATTACTACTGTGATGTATTTGATGATGGAATAGATAATTACACATTTACATTAACTGAAACAGTCTTACCTTATACCAAAACTTTAAATAGCAACTTTTCAACACCTACTAATTTGAAAGTTGATGATATTTTAAGATTTGAAAAATCACTATTTACAGATCATAAGGCTGTAATTTCTGGCTTTGATTCAAATGGTTATCCTCTAATAAATTGCAATAGCTTAAATGCTGTTAATATGCCATTCGACTTTGGTTGGAATGAAAAAAATATTAAATCTTCTTATTAACACCTTCTTGCCTCAATATAAAAATGAGATTATATCAAAATTGATGATATAATCTCATTTTATAATACTTTAAATTAGTATCTATTTCTTTCTTTCATTTGACGCTCTATATCTCTTTTATGTGCTTTTTCAAGCATAGAATCTCTCTTGTCATAGTTTTTCTTACCTTTACAAATACCAAGAGCTACTTTAACTCTTCCATTTTTTAAATATAAAGATAGAGGTACTAATGTGTATCCATCTCTAGAAACTAATCCTGCAAGTCTTCCTATTTGTTCCTTATGAAGTAAAAGCTTTCTTTCTCTTAAAGGATCAACATTAAATATATTTCCTTGCTCATAAGGACTAATATGCATATTTAGAATAAATACCTCACCATTTTTAATATCAGCATAACAATCCTTTAAATTACACTTTCCACCTCTTATAGACTTAACCTCTGTCCCAACTAATGCAATCCCTGCTTCAATTGTTTCTTCAACAAAGTAATCATGACGAGCTTTTCTGTTTTCAGCTAAAGAATTACTATTCTTAACTCTTGCCATATCCTCACCCACTTCTTTATTAACACGTTTTTTTTAATTATATCAATTTATAACTAAAATCACAACTTAAGTAATTTATTCATTGAATTCTTCTTCTGGTTCTATTGATTCCTCTGTTTTTTCTTCATCTTCAATCTTAGTTCCAAACTCTTTTTTTACTTCTGCAATTATTGAAGCTGTCTCTTCGCTTGGCACTATTTCTTCTAAATGTTGTTCACTTTCAAGTATATCAAAGAAAATTTCTCTGTTATCTATATCAACTCTAGAGCATTTTACTTTAACCGAATCACCTAATCTATAAATTTTCTTAGTTCTTTGACCTAAAAGCATTAAATGTTGCTCATCATAAACATAATAGTCATCATCTAAATCAGTTATATGAACAAGTCCTTCTACTGTATTTGGAAGTTCAACAAATATACCAAATGATGTAACAGATGATATAATTCCTTCAAATTCTTCACCTATTCTATCCATCATATATTCAGCTTTCTTTAAATCATCAACTTCTCTTTCTGCTTCCTCTGCAAGTCGTTCCATATCTGATGATTGCTTTGCAGCTATATCAACTATTGGTGCAAGTTTGGCAGCTCTTTTTTCATCTATCTTACCATTTAAGAATTCCTTTATTATTCTATGAATTTGTAAATCAGGGTATCTTCTAATTGGTGATGTAAAGTGGCAATAATATGTTGCTGCTAATCCAAAGTGCGAAGAACATTCTGGTGTATATTTTGCCTTCATCATACTTCTTAATAAAAGAGTACTAACTACAGTTTCTTCTTTCTTACCTTTAACCTTTTCTAGTACTTCTTGAAGAATTCTTGGATGAATATCTTGTGTTACTTTCATTGTATATCCTAAGTTGTAAATAAAGTCCCTAAATTTTTGTAATTTTTCTTCATCTGGATTTTCATGAACTCTATATACAAAAGGTAAATTAGTCCAGAACATATGCTCAGCAATAGTTTCATTACAAACAAGCATGAATTCTTCAATTATTCTATTTGCTATTTCTCTTTCATATGGTTTTATATCAATTGGTTTACCATTTTCATTTAAGATTATTTTAGATTCTTCAAAATCAAAATCTATAGCGCCCCTTCTCATTCTCTTATTTCTAAGTATTAAGCAAAGCTCTTGCATTGTTTTAAAGTCATCTACTAAATAATCATACTTCTTAATAAGTTCCTCATCATTATCTCTAAGTATTTTAGTTACATCTGTATATGTCATTCTTTCTGATGTTCTAATAACAGTTTCAGCTATTTCATGGTCACAAACTTTACCATTGTTATCAATAGTCATAAAGCAACTTAATGCTAATCTATCAACCTTAGGATTAAGTGAACATATGCCATTTGAAAGCTTCCTTGGAAGCATTGGTATAACTCTATCTATTAAATAAACTGAAGTTCCTCTTTTTAACGCTTCTTTATCTAGCGGATTTTTTTCTTTAACATAATGAGTAACATCTGCAATATGAACTCCTAACTTATATCTACCATTATCTAATTTTTCAATAGAAACAGCATCATCAAGATCCTTTGCATCTTCTCCATCTATTGTTACCATTCTAAGATTTCTAATATCTTTTCTTCTCTCTATTTCTTTTTCTTCTATTTCTTCTGAAATTCCTTCAGCATAAGCTAAAACCTTTGGTGGAAACTCTTCTGGAAGACCATGTTTTTTAATTATAGTTAAAATATCTAATCCTTTTTCACCTTTTTTTCCAAGCACTTCTTTAACTATTCCTTCAGGACTTCTTCTCTTTTCTGGCCATTTAGTTACTTCCGCAATAACTACATCACCATGCTTTGCTCCATTTTTATCTTTCTTTGAAATAAATATATCTTGATTTAATCTAGAATCCTCTGGAACAACAAACCCAAAGTTTCTACTATCTTCATAAACACCTATAATTCTAGTATTAGCTCTCTCAAGTACTTCTACAACTTCTCCTTCTCTCTTCTTCCCATTAATATCATCTCTAGTAATTTGCACAAGTACCCTATCGTTATTCATAGCACCATTAATAAATGAACTTGGAATAAAAACATCCTTTTCTCCTTCTTCTTCTGGAATTAAGAAACCAAATCCTTTTTGATGCGCCTGAAGTTTCCCTTTTATAAGTCCTAATCTTTCAGGAAGTGCAAATTTATCTTTTTTTGTTCTAATAATTAACCCTTCTAACTCCATAACCTTTAAGGCTCTTTTAAATGATTTATATTCATCTGGATTTATATCAAAAACTGTAACTAGTTCTTGAATATCCATAGGTCTATATGCCTCTTCCCTCATAAAGCTGAGTAAGGTGTCTTTTATTTTCATGTAATTTCCTCCGATTAATTTAATTTATTGTCTTTATCCATTATTTTCTTATACACACTATTTATTATAGTACCACATGTATGTTTTTTTATTCAACACACAGCGCTTAAAATAATTTCCCTACTATAATAGTATTCTCAAAATTTTAGTAAATCACTAAAAAAAGACCACTATTTTATATAGTGGCCTAAGTAATAATTATATTAAACTATATTTAAAACTACTGTGTTTATTGCAAATAGAAGCATTGAAACTATTGTTAACTTAACTAACATTGCTTCTTTTGTCTTAGCTTTGTTTTTTGTAAAGAATGTTTCACTCTTACTTCCTTGAATTAACCCACTTAAAGCATCAGCTTTACTTTTTTGCATTAATATTGACACTACAACTATTAATCCTAAAACCGCTTCTAAAACAAATAATACATTTTTCACGGTTACACCTCCCACTCTATACTTTCAAGCATACTCATATGAAATTATCATAACATAATAATCCTACTATTACAAGATTATTTACAAATAACTCCATAATTTTCTAGGCCATTCTTCTGTAAATATCAAAATATTACATTAAGATTTTACTAAATAAATTTAATATATTTTAAGTATCCTATAGATAATATTAATAAGCTCAAATTATAATTTTATATAATTTTTTCATTGGTTAAACTACCTTTGCTACACTTAATGCTAGACTTGCTTTTTAATAATCTTATGCTAGCTACAACAATTCCACTTATTATTACAAACAGATAAAAACTAATCCCTCTACTAAGTAACATTGCTGAGCTTAATGAACTTGATGGAAAAAGTGTTTTAAATAAAGTTAAAAAACTACCTTCACTTGTTCCAACAGCTCCAGGAAGAGGAATTGCAGAAACAGAAATAAACAATATTGCTTGTATTAAAAAAACTGTAAAGAATGAAAAATCATCAAGGCCAAATGCTTTATACACAAAAAAAGTTATACTATACATTGCTCCTATTTGAATAATAGTTATTAAAAGTACTTTTATAAAAATATATTTATTTTCTATAATTAGTATTGCTCCTTGTTGGTATTGACTTATTTGTTCTTTTACTTGTTTTCTAATCTTTTCAACATCTATAAATTTCAGTATACTTATTAATCTTAAAAATAATTCCGCTAATTTCATTGTAAATTTTTTCGAAAATATAGCTAAAATAATAAAGCAAAGAATTAACAAATTAATTAACAATCCTAAAAAAATAAGAATCCTCATTGTGTAATTTAAGTTCATAATAAAATCTAAATTAGCTATAATACCTATTACTGCAATAGTTACTGTAACAATTTGAAAACTAGCAAGCTCCATAAGTAATACAAGCGAAGAATGTGAAATATTAATGTTGTCTCTCTTCATATAATAAACTTGCATAGGTTGTCCTCCTGAAGCTGATGGAGTTATGGAACTAAAAAAGAAACCTACAAATGAATATTTTAATCCTTGAAAAACACTTATATCATATGAAAATATTTTTAGCATTCGTCTAATATTTATTCCTTCACAAATTATGAATATAAACATACAAATAATTCCTATAAATATATAAAATAAATTTACAGACTTTAGTGAAATTAATATATTACTTACACTACTGTCTTTAAATAAAATAAAAAATGTAACTGAAATTAACGCTATAAAAAATATACTATTTTTAAAAATATCTTTTGGGGTTATATTATTACTCATACAGTTCTCCTATTGTGATAAACTCATATCCTTCTTCAAGCCATATAGGCAATGTTTTTTCTAAAGCTTCAATTGTTCTAAGAGGAGCTTCATTTTTACCTCTTCCATCATGTAAACAGATAATACTTTTATTTTTTGTTTCATTTAATAATCGTTTTGATATTTCATCTGAACTTATATCACTTTTCCAGTCACCAATTATTACATCCCAAAGTACTAAACTTAAGTTATATTTCTTCAAATTAACTAATGTTGTTAAATTGAGATGACCCCACGGTGGTCTAAATGACTTAACTGAAATCTTTAAATTCTTAAAGATTTTTATACTCTCTTCAAAATCTTTATTTGTATATAAAGGACCTCTTATTAAACCATTTTGATGTTCTAAAGAATGAAGTCCTATAGTGTGTCCTTCTTCTTCCATACGCTTTATAATGCTACTATTTTTTTCTGCAAACTTAGCAACAACAAAAAATGTAGCTTTTATATTATATCTTTTAAGTAAATCCAAAAGTTTTTCTGTATATTTTTCATCTGGTCCATCATCAAAAGTTAAGGATAAAAACTTTTCACTTTTAACCTCATTAGCAATAGACGTACCTTTAAATTTAAAATAAAAGGTTGGAAAAACGCTATATGCCAATATACTAATTGCTATAATAACTACAAATCCCATTACTAAGCTCCCCTCTTAAACTTTTCTATAATATTTATAATCTCTTCTTGTCTTAGTTTCTCTTTAATTTTCTTCATATTACGTTTCATTTCTAAAACAGCTACATCATTATTTATTAATTCTATAATGTCTTTTTCTATATAAAAATTCTTTTTCCAAATAACTTTACCTATTTTTTCTCTTTCAATATATTGTGCATTTTTAATTTCTTGTACTAAAAAAGGTTCTATAACATAAATAGGTACTTCACTATGAATTGCTTCAAATAAAGTTATTCCACCTGACTTTGATATTATTAAATCTGCTTTTTTCATATACTCGCTTATTGTATCTGTATATCCAACTACAACTATATTTTTATACTTCCCTTTAATATAGTCATACATTTTTTTATTATTTCCCGTTATAATTGTTGTTTTTATATTTCTTTCATTATTAAGTGATTCAAATACCTCTTCTTTAAAGGGAATTAAACCTAAGCCTCCACCCATAATTAAAACCTCTTTTAATCTATTTTTATGAAGTGATACAGTATTATTTTTAAATTGTTGCTTAACCGGAATTCCGGTAACAAATATTTTCTCTTCATCAATACCTTTTTTAATTAAATCTTCTTTTATACTATAATCTCCAACACAATAAAAATCTGTATTTTTGTAAATCCATTCACTATGACTAGAAATATCAGTTATGAATGTAAATAAAGGAATATTTAATTTCTTAATGGATTTATATTTTGAAATATATTGTGAGCTTATTGGTAATGTAGATATAACTAAGTCAGGTTTATACTCTAAAAATAACTTATCTATTTTATTTACAAATAAATAATTAAAAGTTTTAATATTATAGTCTTCATTATTACTATTTATAAAATTATATAAATTCGACCATTTTGTAACTAATACATTAAAACTACTATAAATAACCTTACTTGTTTTTGGCATTAAATATTCTAATATATCTACTATATCTACATTAATATCTGAACACTTACTTTTTATTTCTTCATTTATTGCTTCTGATACAGAATAATGTCCCATTCCGAATTTTCCTGTTAAAATTAATACATTCATTTTATTTCCCCCAACTTTTTACTATAAATTAATTATAAATAGTAAATCTTAATATTTATTTAATTCAAATCTTAATATTTACTTATATAGAATGCTTAATTTATTAAGATTTTATTAAATTACTTCATATTTAAAACTCATTACTTTTTCTTAATTAATTTTATATAAAAAATTTTTTATAACATATCGATTAATATTACATAGTTATTACAATTTTGTAATATATAAAAAGACCGTGCTAAATTTGCACGATCCTTTATTTTTAACTATTAATTTTTTATTGTTCCTTTATGTTAAAGAATGCTTTTCTTCCTCTATATTCTGCAACATCATCAAGTTCTTCTGCTATTCTAATTAATTGATTATATTTAGCAACTCTTTCACTTCTTGCTGGTGCACCAGTCTTAATTTGACCTGCATTAACTGCAACAACTAAATCTGCTATTGTAGTATCTTCTGTTTCACCACTTCTATGAGATATAACAGCTGTATATCCTGCTCTATTTGCCATTTCTATAGCATTTAATGTTTCTGTTAATGTACCAATTTGATTTAATTTAATAAGAATTGAATTTGCAACTCCTCTATAAATACCATCTTCTAATCTTTGAGTATTAGTTACAAATAAGTCATCTCCAACTAATTGAACTTTCTTACCTAATCTATCAGTAAGTAATTTCCAACCTTCCCAATCTTCTTCTGCCATACCATCTTCAATAGAAATAATAGGATATTTATTTACCCAATCTTCAAAGAAATCAACCATTTCAGCAGCAGTTAAGCTCTTTCCTTCATGTTCTAATACATATTTACCATCTTTATAATATTCAGATGATGCAGCATCTATTGCTATAAATATATCTTTTCCTGGTTCATATCCAGCCTTCTTAATAGCTTCTAATATAACTTCAATAGCTTCTGCATTACTCTTTAAATTAGGTGCAAATCCACCTTCATCTCCAACCCCTGTTGAATATCCTTTATCATTTAAAGTTTTCTTTAATGCATGATAAACTTCTGCACAAGCCTGAACAGCTTTATCAAAAGAATCAAATCCAACTGGCATAACCATGAACTCTTGTAAATCAACAGAGTTATCAGCATGAGATCCACCATTTATAATATTCATCATAGGTACTGGAAGAACTTTCGCATTTACTCCTCCTACATATTGATATAGAGGAAGTCCTAAATAGTTAGCTGCTGCTTGTGCAACTGCTAAGGAAACACCTAATATTGCATTAGCTCCTAATTTTCCTTTATTATTGCTTCCATCAAGTTCAATTAACATTTTATCAATATATGTTTGATCAAAAACATTACATCCAATAAGTTCTTCAGCTATTGTATCATTAACATTTTCAACAGCCTTTAAAACTCCTTTACCCATATAATAATCCTTATTTCCATCTCTTAATTCAACAGCCTCATAAATCCCTGTTGATGCTCCTGATGGAACTGCAGCTCTACCAATTGTACCATCTTCTAGATAAACTTCTACCTCTACAGTTGGAAAACATCTTGAATCTAGTATTTGTCTTGCTACTACATCAACAATTTCAACAAAATTTTTCATTTTATATCCTCCTTAAATTTAGCAATAAATGAAATATTTATTTTTTTCTTTACCATCTACCTACTTATTTTTTACAGTAAAAATGAATAATATTCACTTATTAAAATAAAAAATAAGATAGCAAATAGATATTTATTTTCCATTCACCACCTTACTTTTTATTAATACTCTTTTGCATAATATTGATTAATTTTTTGCTCCCACTCTGTTGCCTTTCTTCTATCTATTATATATATGCCTTTTAAAAACTCTTCTAAAACACCTACTCCATCAAGACCTTTCATCAAATGCCTTGGATAATCAACTTTTCTTCTATAACACTGCTTAGGATCAATAACCATTAACCTTTCAGCTTTATCTACATATATATCTCTACATCTAGCATCTAATTTTGTAAATTTTAAAGCCTTAAATTCATTTATTAATCTGTAAAGATTATATATTAACTGCTGACTTAATCCATTTTCTTCTATATAATCATCTAATCTCTTTCCATTTACCATATCCCTTAATATATAATAATCTCCATTTTTATATATTTTGGGGAAATATTTAGATTTTTTTACTTTGTATAATATTTCTGCTTCACTTCTACAAACATTTTTATCTGTAAATATTTTTATAGCCCTATTTCCAGGTACTTCATAAACAATTCCATTATGCCCTTCCCCTAAAACTTTAGCATCTTTGAACAATCGTTCCACTTCTTTATCGAAGTCTGCTGAATACGCATATGTCCTAGCCATTATAACCTACCTTAATTAATATTTGTACTATTATATTAATAATAATATTATTATATTCTTATAATACTCACCTATAGTATATTAATCCTATCTAAAATACAATTTTCTTTTTCTAAAAAATATATAAAAATAGTTAAACTTAATGGATATCAAGTTTAACTATTTTTTATAATTCTATAGTATTTAAATTTATATATATCAATAACTTTTCTTTACAATATTTTTTTAATATCTGTGATAAATAATTAATAACATCTCTTTTACATAGGATAACTTTTTATTACTTCTAATTCACCTTTAACAGAATAATTCCCCAATTTTGCTGGAATTAAGTAGCTATCTCCCATTTTAATTTCTTCAGAGAATTCTTTTCCTTCGATTGTTCCTTTTCCATCAACACAAGTTAAAATAAAGAATTTTTCTTCATTGCTACAGTCTGTCCATTCTTTTTTAATATTAAATTTTTGCATTCCAAAATATTCATTTTCACAAAAATTAATTTTAGAGAATCCTTCAAACTCAACAATCTCATGATTTGATAAATTTTCTGCTGCTAAATCAAAGTTTATTACATCAAGTGATTTTTCAACATGAATTTCTCTTGGTCTTCCGTAATCATAAACTCTATAAGTAACATCTGAATTTTGTTGAATTTCAGCTATTATTAATCCTTCACATATAGCATGAACAAGTCCACTATTTATTAAGAAGCAATCACCTTTTTTAACTTCAATTACATTTAGATAATCTTCTGATTTACCTTCTTCTATAGCTTTTGCAAAAGTAGCTTTATTACAATTTTTTGTTCCAACAATTAACTTAGCTCCTGGTTTTGCATCAACAACATACCAAGCCTCAGTCTTTCCAAATTCATTTTCAACTCTCTTTGCATATTCATCACCAGGGTGAACTTGTACAGATAATTTTTCTTTTGAATTTATAAGTTTAACTAATAATGGAAACTTTTCTGTGCTTACTTTTGAACCAACTAAATCATGACCAAATTCTGAAATTATTTCATCAAATCTTTTTCCTTTAAGCTCCCCATTGGCTACAATTCCAATACCATTTGGATGGCAAGCTATATCCCAGCTTTCACCAATCTCCCCCTCTGGCATATTATCTCTAAAATTTTCAAAATCTCTTCCACCCCAAATTTTATTATAATAAAGATTTTCAAATCTAATTGGATACATATCAAACTCTCCCTTTCTTAAATAAACTTATTATCTTAATTCACTTATAGCTAATGCAGCTGCCCCTAAAACACCTGATTTACCTTCTAAGTTAGATTTTTCTATCTTACAGTTTTCAGCTATTATACTTAAAGACCTATGTTTTACAATTTCTTTTACTCTTTCTATAACAACCTCTCCACCATTAATAACACCACCACCAAGGACTATCATATCTGGATCTAAAGTATTCATCACATTAGAAACTACTAGGCCTAAATATGATAATGCTTCATCTAAAATATCATTAGCCACATAATCTCCTTCAGCTGCTTCAACAAACACCTCTTTAGCTGTTATATTTTCATAATTTTTAAGATTCGTATTAACATTGCTATTAACAGCCTCTAATGCTCTCTTCATTATCGCCGTACCTGATGACATTCTCTCTGAACACCCTTTATTTCCACACCCACATCTTGGTCCATCCTTAAAAACTGTAGTATGTCCTACTTCTAATGCATTTGAAGTGCTACCCCTATATATCTTTCCATTTAATATAGCTCCTCCACCTATGCCTGTACTTACAGTTATATAAACCATATTTTCAGTACCTTTACCTACTCCAAACATATACTCGGCTAATGTAGCTGCATTTGCATCATTATCTAAAAAAGTTGGTAAATTATACGTAGTAGTTAATTCTTCTACTATATTATAATTATTAAAAGGTAGGTTAGGTGGTGCCACAATTAACCCTCTTTTTACATCTAAAGGTCCTGGCGATCCAATCCCTATTGCCCCTACTTTTTCTCTATCAATATCCTCTAAAACATAATCTATAGTTTTCTTTATATTAGAAACTATTGCAATATCCCCTTTATTAGCTTCTGTACTAACAATCTTTTCTTTTATAATATTTCCTTTTAAATCAACTAATGCTGTATATATTTTAGTTCCACCTAAATCAACAGCTACAACATAATCTTTATCCATAATATTTCCGTCCTTGATAATATTTTATTTTCAAAATTTCACCTTAAAAATTAAGAGTAAAGAGCTAAAATTACTAACTCAATACTCTATTTATTATCTATAAAAACTTTAACTCTTAATTTTTAGCTCTTTTAAAATCCATTATTTTCTGCTACTTCTTTAATCCATCTACCTGACTTCTTTATTGTCTTCTTTTGAGTAGCTAAATCAACAGCAATAAATCCATATCTATTTTTGTAAGCATTAGACCAAGACCAACAATCGATTGGAGTCCATGAATGATATCCAAAACAATTTGAACCTTCCTCTATTCCTTTATGAAGATATTGTAAATGCTCTTTAAAGAATTCAATTCTATAATCATCTTGAATTTCACCATTTTTATCTATATATTTTTCTTCACCTTCAACACCCATACCATTTTCTGAAATATACCATGGAATATTATTGTAATTATCTCTTATATTCATAGCTATATCATACATTGCTTGAGGGTATATCTCCCATCCTCTATATGGATTCATTCTCTTACCTGGCATATCATAATAATCAAAGTGCTTGTCTGGCATCCATCCTTTTGAATTATCAAACTCCGATTCTTTTGCTTTAACTCTTCTTGGTTGATAATAGTTTACTCCTAAGAAATCAACAGTGTTTTTTCTTATTATCTCCATTTCTTCCTCTGAAGCTTCCCACATAACACCATTTTCTTTTAATAGTTCAACTAAAAGAGATGGGAATTCTCCCTTAACAGCTGGATCTAAGAATGAGTTATTAAATATGTCATCAGCAATTTTAGCTGCCTTTAAATCTTCTTCACTATTACTTCTTGGATATGCTGGAGTTAAGTTAAGAACTATACCTATTTTTCCTCCATCCTTATCACATCCAATTTCTCTAAATTTATTTATTACTTTTGCAGATGCAAGATTTAAGTTAAATAATACCTGCATAGCTTTTTTACCATCTACTAATTTCGGATAGTGGAACTGATATAAATATTCTCCTTCAACAACTACTATAGGTTCATTAAAAGTAGTCCAATACTTAACTCTATCTCCAAATAACTTAAATGCTGTTTCTGCAAACTTTACAAATAAGTCAACAACATGTTTAGATTCCCATCCACCATATTTATCATATAATTCAACTGGTATATCAAAGTGATGTAAATTCATAACTGGAATCATGCCATTTTTTATAGTTTCATCTATAACATCATTATAAAATCTTATTGCATCTTCATCTGGTTCTCCAGTTTCTAAATCCTTTATAAGTCTTGTCCATTGAATTGATGTTCTAAAACTATTTAAACCAATTTCCTTAAGCATAGCTAAATCTTCTTTGTAGCTATTATAAAAATTAGATGTAACTTGTGGTCCTACTCTATCAAAGAAAGCTTCTGGCTCTACTTCATACCAATAGTCAAATACACTCTTATGTGGTTTATTAAAATCTCCTTCTGATTGTGGACCTGATGTTGCTGATCCCCACCAAAACCCTTCTGGAAATATATATTTTTTAGTCATCTTTTTTCTCCTCCGAAATTTATAATTTATAGAACTAATTCTTAATCATATTATATCCTCGTCTTTTTTAAATGTCTATACTTTTATTTATAAAAACATATCTTTTATTTTTAAAATCATGTTTTTGATTTTAAAAAAACATACTTTTATATTGGAATTTTTCTTATATTACTGCAAAACATATTGATATTCATTTGTCATAATTAAAAAAAGCAAAAAAAATTCTTAGTTAATAAGTTGTGATTTATTAACTAAGAATTTTTTATGTTTTCTCATTGCAGTAATTTTTTAAATTACTGTAATTGCTTTAAATTCAAATTTATCATATCTATGTCTAGAAAAAGAATATTCAAAAACTTTTCCATTATCTAAGTATGCAACTCTTTCTACTTCTAATACAGGTTCATCTAAATTTAATTCTAAATATTCTCTATCTAAATCTGTACTTTTATAGGCTCTTACTGTAGAGTGTGCACTTTGTATTTTTAAATTTAACTTATCTTGTATGTAACTATATATAGATCCTTTAACATCTGCTAATTTCATTCCTGGAATAAGATTTAAAGGTATGTAAGTTTTTTCTATAACTACAGGGATATCATCTACATATCTTACTCTATGGATAGAATAAATAAATTCATCTTTTTCTATTTTTAGCATATCAGCAATTGTTTCGGAAGCATTTATAATTTTAAACTCTAACACTTTACTTGTTACTTTATGCCCTAAATTAGTATTAGTTAATCCAGAAAATTGTTTTTTTTCTATTATTCCTTGAATTTCATTTTCTGTTATATCTTTTACAAATGTCCCAGAACCTCTTCTCTTTATTATTAGACCTTCACCCACTAATAAATCTAATGCCTTTTTTACAGTCATTTTACTTACATTGTACTTTTCACATATTTCCTTTTCAAATGGAAGCTGTTCATTTGGTTTATATTTACCTCTTAAAATATCATCCTTGATATCTAATGCTATTTTTTGATATTTTATCATTTTTTATTTCACCTTTACCTTTATCTACTCTATTTTTATTCTACTAATTATTTATGATTTATTCAAGAAAGATTAAATATATATTTTTTATTGAAATTTGTAATGTTCTATTATATAATAAGTATATACTTTTAAGAGAGAGGGTTTTGTTTATGAATAATATGGAATCAGTTGCATTTGAGTTAATTAGTAATGTTGGAGAAGCAAAATCATTATTAATGGAAGCTTTAATGTTAGCTAGAGAAGAGCAATTTGAAGATGCCGATAATAAAGTTACTTTATCTGGAGAGTTTTTATCTAAAGCTCACCACAGTCACTTTGATTTAGTTCAAAAAGAAGCTAATGGTGAACAATTACCATTTTCTTTAATATTAATGCATGCAGAAGATCAATTAATGACAACTGAAACATTAAAAATGTTAGTTGAAGAATTAATCTTAACACATAAAAAATATTCAAAATAAGTACTTTTTTAATAAAACCAGCAATATGCTGGTTTTATTTTTTATTTATAAATTATATATTAAAATATTAACTCTATTACTTACACTTATTTTTTAATATTTAATTTTCCTTTAATAAATATATCTTTAAAAATTTGTGCTTTATAATATAAAACACAACATAGATTATACTTTAATCTAAAGCTAATCTACATTGTGTTTTATTTTTTAACGATATCTAATATTCCTTTTGCATATAAAAATTTTATGCTTCAAATTCATCCATAACATCATATGCTTGTTCTAAAACAGCTAATCCATCTACTCTTCCGTAAGTAACAGTATCAATTACTGCAACTGGTATTTTTCCACCAACCATAGTTTTCATTTTTGACTCTAAAAAACGTACTTGTGGTCCTAATAATAATACATCTGCTTTTTCCCAATTATTTGGAGCATCACTTTGTGATACTGCCCAGATTTTGCATTCTACTTCATTTTCTTCTGCTGCCTTTTGCATTTTAGTAACTAATAAACTTGTTGACATTCCTGCTGAACAAACTAATAATATATTTTTCATAATAATATCCCTCCAGATTTTATATCTATTTATTTAAATACTGTATTTAAATTTTCTTAGTAAGCTTTTTCTGTCATTTCTGCTGTTTCTTTTGTCTTTTTAAATCTGCTTACTTTATTTTTAGATTTTTCTGCAGCTTCTTTTTCTAATTTAATTGCTTGTATATCCATTACTTTTATAAATGGTGTCCAAATTGCTAATACTACAGCTAATATAACTAATTGTAATATACCACCAGCTAAAGAGTTAGTTGCAAGCATACCACTAAAGAAAATTGGTACTGTCCAAGGTACTGCTACCCCTGTTGTCATTGGAACTAATCCAAATTTCATTGATAAATAAGCTATAGTAACACCTACTATTAGTGAGATAATCCAAGGAATAAGTATTGTTGGATTCATAACTATTGGCAAACCAAATATAACTGGTTCATTAACGTTAAATATTCCTGCTGGTCCTGCTAATTTAGCTACCTCTCTTAATTGTTTGCTTTTTGCAATTATTAATATACCAATTACAACTGCAAGCGTCATACCTGTACCACCTATACCAACAGTAAATGTTTCCATGAACTGTTTAGTAACTATGTTAGGTAAATCTGTATGATTAACTACTGCTTCATAATTTTGAAGTGATAATGTATTCCAAATTGGATCTAATACTGAATTAACTATAATTTGACCATGTAAACCAAAGAACCATAAAAGTTGAATTGCAAATACCGCAACTATTGTTGCTGCTAATCCACTACCTAAGTGCATTAATGGAACTTGTATAAGTTGATATATAAAGTCATGTATATTACCCCAAGGTGTATAAACAAAAATAGTTCTAATTACTAAAAATACTGTCAATACTATACATGCTGGTATTAATGCGGCAAAAGATTTTGCTACTGTTGGTGGAACACCATCTGGCATTTTGATTGTCCAATTTTTTTTCATAATACGTACATATAACCAAGTTGCTAAGAATGCTGCTAAAATACCAACAAACATTCCCTTTGCACCTAATCTTGTAATTGGAATTATATCTGTTACTAAAACACCTGCTTCTGTAGTCATTGAAATCGGTGTTAAAACTAAAAATGATGCTACTGAAATAGCTGCTGGAAAAATAGGATCAACATCATAACTTTTTGCTAAATAATACCCAATGCCCATTACAACAAATAGTGTTGCTATACTCATAGTCGCTGATGGTAGTATACTTAATACATCTGTTACAGTAGCTACCCCATTACTACCTATGACCTTATCTAAATATGGTAGATTCATTATAACAACTGCAAGCGATCCAACTATTGTTAGTGGAAAACTTAGCATAAATGAATCACGTAAAACTGTTAAAACTCTGCTAGCACTTAACTTACCAGCTATAGGTAGTAAATACTTTTCAATTAACTCATTAAATTTAGACATCTAATCCATCCCCTCTCAAGTTTATAACTTTTTATGAAATCTATTACATGACTTATTATAATAAAAGATATATCTTTTGTAAAGCAAAAGTATATTCTTTTATTATAAAAATATAAATTTATTAAAAAAAGTGTGCAAATCATAATTTTTGCACACTTTTTCTACTTTATAATTACACTTTTAAATTCAAATTTATCATTTCTATGATGAGATTTTGAATATTCAAATGGTATACCATTATCTAAAAAAGCTATTTGCTCAACTTCTAATAATGGTGAATATTTCTCTATCTCTAAATACTTTCTCTCCTCTTCATTTGCACTTACAGCTCTAATAGTTCTATGAGCACTTTTAATTTTTAAATTTAGAGTTTCTTCTATATAGTTATATATAGATTTTTCTAAAACATCCTTTTTTAATCCTGTAATAACATTAATAGGCATATATGTATATTCAATTACATATGGTTCATCATTTGCATATCTTACACGACATATATAATAAACAAATTCATCATTAGATATTTTTAACTTATTAGCAATCTCACTAGTTGTATTAATTATATTAAACTCAATAACTTTACTTGTTACTTTTTTTTCCGCAAAATTACCTGTAAATCCAGTTAATAAATTACTTTCACTTATTTCTTTTATTTCGCTACTTTCAATTCCTTTTACAAAAGTACCTGCCCCTCTTCTTTTTACAACTAATCCTTTCATTACTAAAATATCTACTGCCTTTTTTATTGTAATTCTACTGACACCATATTCTTCGCACATTTCCTTTTCTAGTGGCAATTGATCATTTACATTATATTCTCTATTTGCTATTTTATTTTGAAGATCAATTGCAATTTCTTCATATTTTAACATTATAACACCTCATAAAATTTTAATTTTCTATATATCATTATAATTTTACAAATATCTTTAAACAATATCTATATTTAAGTTATTACTATACTTTTTCATATAAATACTCTTCATTATATCTATAACGTAAAATAGAGCTATATTCATCTTAATATATAGCTCTATTTTTATATCCTATATCAAATTTTGTTTTTGTAAAAAATTGTATAAAGCCCCTAATTTATTTGCATCATTTCCATACTTACAAATCTTTACTATTGGTCTTATTGTTGCATCTGGATTAGAATTCATAACTTCATCTATCCTTTTATTTACTTCATCTAAAAAACCTTTTCTTTCACAAATAGCTCCACCTAAAACTATAACTTCTGGGTCATAAGTATATTGAATATTAAATATGCCTATAGCCATATATCTAAAAAATTTATTTACCTCTTCTATCGCAACTTCATCTCCGCTATCATATAATTCAAAAGCTTTTAATCCGTTAAACTTTTCTATATCTATGCCTTTTCTCTCTGCAATAGATTTTGCTAATGCAAATGTTGAGCCTACTCCACTCCATGATAAATATTTTTGCTTAGTAACATCTATATCTACTAAGCAATAACCAAATTCTCCACCATGCTTATGAATACCTGAATGTATTTTTTTATTCTTAACTAATGCTCCACCTATGCCTGTCCCACAAACCACAAAAGCACAATCATTTTCTTCTTTTGCCACACCAATCCAACATTCACCTAAAGCTGCACAATTTGCATCATTTTCTATTTCAACTGGTAATCCAGTATTTTCATTTAATATTCGTTTAAAATTAGGCCCATGTATATATGGTAATGCACTCATACCTCCAATAATTCCACTTTCACTATCTACAGCTCCTGGTGCACTTAAAGCAATTCCCTTTAAACTATACTCTTCTTTTAAACTATTAATTTTAGTAGATAAGTTTTCGAAAAATTCTTCACTGGTTTTAGCTATATCTATTTTATCACTAATAATTATCTTACCTAAATTATTAATTATAGACCACTTTACAGATGACCCACCTATATCAAATACTATATAATTGTTCATATATTCCTCCTACTTATAAAAGTTATTAATATTTACATTTAATATATCGTCCTAATATTTTGTTGTCCATAATATTTAAGTATCTGTGTAATATTTATATTTAAATCTTAAAATTAATCTATTATATATTCTTTCTTTTTTAAGTTCCAATCATTATTAGTTTCAGTTATTATATTTTCTATATTTTTATCAATAATATATCTTTGAGTAAAAGTATAATCTAATCCAATAGATTTTCTTATATTTTCATAAATACCATGTATATCTATAGTATTATCTTTCGTTCTTTCATCTAATATTTCATCTTCATCTTTATTTATTGAAATATTAAATCCTTTTAACTCATTAAAAAATTCCTTGTTTTTCTCACTGGTTTTTAAAGATGATTGTATATTTAATGCATTAACATACTTATCTTCTTCAAATAAAAATTTTAAAAATTCCTTTGCTACTTCGGGATATTTTGTATTTTTAGCTATTGCTAATTTATAATCACCAAATATTTTTATTACTTCACTTTCAGGAAGTGGGAACATTCCTATATCATCACTATTCATTCCCATCTCACTTAACTGATACTTAAAATCAGAATTATAAAAAATCATTGCAACTTTTCCAGATACTATATCCCTTTTACACTGTTCCCATTTATAATCTAATATATTTTCCTCTACATATCCCTTATCTACTATACTTCTAACGAAATCTAAGGATTTTAACATTCCTCCATCTTCATAAAGAATATTGTCATTGCCTAATATTGCGTCAGTCTCTAAATTATTATCTAATAAATATGGTGCTATAGATATCCAACACTCCATTACCCACGACTGCGTATAATTTAAAGCCATTGGTACAATTCCATTACTTTTAATCTTTTCACAAATTTCAAAAAACTCTTCATTTGTACTCGGTATCTTATCAATTCCTAATTCTTCAAAAATAGCTTTATTATATATAATTCCATACCATAAACTAGAACTTGCTAAAAAATATTGTTTACCCTCTTCATTAATTCCATATTTATAATGATATATTTCATTTTCATCAAAGCCTAAATCATCTATGGGTAAAAAATACCTGTCATATTCACTTGATTTTATAGCTCCTGGAACTATTGTAACATCTGGTAATTCCTGTACTGCTGCCCTTCTCTGAAGTATCTCTTCTATTTCACCTATAAGCTCTAGATTAACAGTTACATTGGGATGTAATTTTTCAAATTCTTTTACTAAATTCTTTAATTCTTCTTTTTTATCGGTTCTATTGCTTACAAAACTTATTTCACCTACTAGCCCCTTTTCTTCTATAGTACTCTCATTATTTTTATTATAAGGTTTAATTATACAAATTGTAGCCATAATAATACTTACTAAAATAACAACTACAATACTTAAAACTTTAAAGCTACCTTTAGTTTTCACAAACACTACCTCTTTCTAAAAGCACAATTACATATTTCCTTCTTTATCATCATTATTTCTAAATTCATTTGGAGTCTTTCCTGTTATCTTTTTAAAAGACCTACCAAATGTTCTTGCATCATTATACCCAACATTTTCTGCAATTTCATAAACTTTGAGATTAGTTTTTAAAAGTAGCTCTTTAGCAACACTTATTCTATGTTTTGATAAGAAATCATAAAACCCTTCATTTGTTTCCTTTTTAAATAATTCAGATAAATAGTTTTGACTTAAATACACTTCATTAGCAACTTCTTTAAGTGTTATATTCTTGTTAAAATTATCAACTATATACTGCTTGGCTAACTTTATGGCTGTTAAATTAGTTTTTTTCATTTCTTCATTATTACTCAAATATGCTTTATCTGATAAGTTAAGATTATATTTTTTTATTCTATGCTCTTGTCTTATACTACTCTTCAGCTTTCTAAACTCTTTAGATTGCTCTCTAAGCTTCCAAACCTTTTCTGTTGATTCTACAATATATACATTTCTATTATTTTCAATAAACATATCAACATTTTCATATATATATGAATCAAAATAACTTAAATTCTTTTCCTTAGTAGTATCTATATAAAATATCATATATGTATTATCCTCAAAATTAAATGATAAATACTCCATGCTCTTAAAGTTATCAATTACAGATTTAATAAAGTTTCTCACTAATTCTTTTTCATTATTTTTATCCCTATCTATAATGATCATTTTATATATATAGTTTTCACTTAACTGTATATTTTCAAGTAACCTTTTATCAGTTTTATAATTTGTTTCTCCATTTGAAAATAGCATATGCTTAAAAAAGTCCTTCTTTAAAATATCAATAGATTTATTTAATATCTTTTCTTTTTTGCTATTATCCTTTATTTTATTTTCTACTTCTTCTAGTACACTTATTAATTCATCTTGCTTAATTGGTTTTAACAAATAATTAATTGCACCTAACTTCATTGTATCTCTTACATATGTAAATTCATCATACCCACTTAACACTACAAACATAGGAGGATTAGTTAATGTATCTAAAGAGTTTTTTATTAACTCTGTACCTGTCATTATAGGCATCTTTATATCAGTAATAACTAAATCCACTTTATTTTCCCTTAAATATTCTAGTGCTAACAAGCCATTTTGAAAATCTGAAATTACTTCATGTTGATCAAATAACCTTTTTATTATTTTAGTCAATCCCATTCTGATAATTTTGTCATCATCAACAACTAATATTTTCATATATCCTCCCTTTTATTGAATAAACTTACTAATTGATATATATTAGTATTATACATTAAATGTTTACATATTGTAATTATATATTTTTAGGAATTTATTTATTGGGGGATCACATGACTTTAATTAAAAATTCTTCTATAAAGAAGTTAACACTATCAATTTTTGCAACTTTGTATTTAATTTTTTTCATATTTACTATTTTAAATTTATACTCATATTCTAAATATGAATCTTTAAAAACAGAAAAACTCATTAAAAATTTCAATCTTAGTTTAAGTAAACAAATATCTGAAAAGATTAATAGTATTTCTGATGTGTCCAAGTATCCATTACTTATACCAGAAATATCAAACTTACATAATATCCTTAGATCAGATAATGTTCTTGATATAAATAATTATAATTATTTAAAACATCTTTGCGAAATGATTTTAATTCAAAACGATTCAATAAATGGAGCTTACATATATGATTTAAAAGGCCGTGGTACATTCGCTTCTAGAAATACCTCTACAGATATATTAATAAATCCATCTTTAGAGTGGTGGTTTCTAAAAAGTATTCAATCCGATAACTCAACTTCCATATTTAGCAATATTAATATTAAAAGTATTGTTGATGTTAATACTTCTAGTAACGAAAATTTAATTGCTCTAACACGACAAATTATTGATATATCATCAAATGAAATAACTGGATTATTGTTAATTACAATTCCTACTGATAAAATTTTAAATTTATTAAATAATGACATAGCATTTAATAATCAAATTCTTTCACTTTATGATTCAGATGGCCAGTTAATAGCAGAAACTAATAAAAATCCACTATTCAATGATTTATATCAAAATACACAACTTATAACTACTAATACAGAACCTCAGATTGAATATATGTACAAAGATACTAGCTATATAGTAACTTATAATTATATTCAATTTTATGATTGGATACTTATAAATACAATAAAAAAATCAGATGCTTTTAACTTAAACACACTATATATGATGTTTTTCTTTATTAATTTAATATTCTTCTTGATTATGTCAGCTATACTTTATTTATTCTTAAAAAATAGAATATTTAATCCAATTGAATCATTAGCTAAAAATATGAAATCAAGTAATTTAGAAAAAAACCTTGATACAAAAATTATTTATGATAAAGATGATGAAATAGGTTTTTTAGTTAACTCTTATAATAAAATGAAAAATCGAATAAATTATTTAATTAATATCAACTATAAAAATGCTCTTGAACATAAAGAATTAGAGTTACAACAATTACAAAATCAAATAAATCCTCATTTTATATATAATACATTAGAATCTATTCATATGATGGCTGAAATAAATGACGATATAGAAACATCAACTATGGCAGAATACTTTGGTGAAATAATTAGATATAGCATGAACCGTAGAATTAATACTGTGACATTAAAAGAAGAGCTAAAAATTATAGATAATTATATCTATTTACAAAAAATAAGATTTGACCAATTATTCACTATTGAAAATATGGTTTCAGATGAACTATTATCTTGTGAAATAATTAAAATGATAATTCAACCCTTAATAGAAAATGCCATTTATCACGGATTAAGTGAATGTAGTGGCAACGGTAAAATAATAATTCAAGGGTCAAAGGTAAATAATAATCTTTTATTAACAATATCTGATAACGGAATTGGTATACCTGAAGAAAAATTACAAGATTTAAATGATTATATAAATGATAAAAACCATAACTTTAATGGTATTGCATTAAGAAATATAAATAAAAGATTAAAACTTAATTACGGTGAAAATTATGGTCTTGAGATTTTTAGCATAGAAGGAAATGGAACATCAATGGTATTAACTCTACCATTTATAATAAAATAATTACTTAACCTTGGTATCATTCCATCAAATATAAGAATTAATAATATCACCATTTCTTATATAGTCGTTTAAGCAATAAAAAATAGCTATAAGAAAATCTTATTTTTTGATTTTCTTATAGCTTAACTTTTATATTTAAACATATATTATAACCTTTTTAAATGAACTATATTACCATTGTAATTTTCATATAGCTTTTTTATATTTACTCCACAATACATTAATGCTCCACCTAAAAATACTTCATTAGTGTCCTTATTCACATATACTGCATCTTCATTTAATCCCTTTAATCTTATTCTTTTGCAATTATAACTATTTTCTATTTGACTATCATTGAATATAAGTAAAACTTCTGATTTATCTTTAGAGATAACTTCCCAATATTCTAAAGTATTGTTTCTTGTAGAATTCTTTATAAGATAATAATTCCCATTATTTATTATATCAATACTTATATTGTGTCTTTCTAGCTTTCCCTTAACAGTTTCCTTATCTAATATAACTCTATTTTTATTTATATACATCATTTCATTTTTTAAACTAAACATACCGCTATTTTCTATAATTCTTACACCCATATTTGACTCCCACTATCTTTATTATTTAAAATTCCAATATATATTAACTAATTAATCGCACTCTTGTTAACGTTTACCTATAGCATATCGTATATTCATCTATTAATCAATATTTTTTTATAATTTATTGCAATAATATCCATATATATTATATTTTTTATAATGTCATTAACAAAAAGATGCTATACCAATTTTTTTTGATATAACATCCTTATTTTTTTACTATTATTTCTATCTATTACTCCCTAAAAACAATGCTGCTAAAACTCCTGGTCCTGCATGTGCTCCCACTACATTTCCAACATAGTTTACAACTACATTTTTAAATTCTTGTTCTTCTAATATAATATCCCTTAAAGTCTCTGCTTCTTCTAAGCAATCTCCATGACATATATATAAAGTTTCATTTTTAGTATTTATCGCTTTTTCCTTAACTTCATTAGCTAAAAACCTTAAAGCCTTTTTCTTACCTTTAATTTTTTCACCTTGTACTAATTTTCCTTCATCATCTATATATAATGTTGGCTTAATATTTAAAAGACCTCCAATAGTTGCAGTTGCCCCTGAAATACGCCCACCTCTTTTTAAATGATTTAAATCATCTATTATTATTGAGTGTACTACTTTTCTCTTATTCTCTTCAAGCCAATTAACTATTTCTTCTACACTTTTACCTTCATCTCTCATTTCACATGCCTTACTAACTAGAAAACCTTGTCCAACAGAAACACTTAATGAATCAACTAACAAAATATTTGCATCTGGATATTCTTCTAGTAAAATATTTTTTGCTATATTGGCACTATTAAAAGTACCACTTAAACTTGAAGATATTGATATATAAATTATTGAATCTCCATTCTTTATATGCTTAGTAAATTCTTCTTCAAATTCATGAGCATTTATTTGAGATGTTGTAGGTGTTGCACCTTCTCTCATCTTGTTATAGAAATCTTTATAGCTCAGAGTTTGTCCTAAATCATCTTTTATTAACTTCCCATTTAAATTTAATATTAATGAAAGTAATCCTATATTGTTATTTTCTATATATTCTCTTGTTAAATCACATGCTGAATCAGTTAATATCTTTATTCCCATAATCTTCATCCTCCACTAAATTTATATTAGTTTTGTTTTAAAGCAATTATATACAGAAACATTAATATTGTCAAATCTTTTGATTGCCAAATATTTTTTTCAACAAAAAAAGAGAGGGGTAGCCCTCTCCTTAAATACTATTTTATTAAAGATTCACCTGTCATTTCAGCTGGAACTTCTAATCCCATTACTGTTAACATTGTAGGTGCTATATCAGCTAATTTACCATCTGATAAAGTCTTTCCTTCTGTATGATTAGATACCCATACAAATGGAACTGGATCAGTTGTGTGAGCTGTAAATGGATTTCCTGTTGAGAAATCGATCATAGTTTCGGCATTTCCATGGTCAGCAGTTATAAATACTGTTCCATCTAATTCTAAAACTTTATCAACAACTCTACCTAAGCATGTATCTACAGCTTCAACTGCAGCCTTAGCAGCTTCCATTACTCCAGTATGTCCAACCATATCTGGGTTAGCATAGTTTAATATGATCATATCATATTTACCTGAATCTAATCTGTTTATTAATTCATCAGTTAATTCTGGTGCGCTCATTTCTGGTTTTAAGTCATAAGTTGCAACCTTTGGAGATGCAATAAGAGCTCTATCTTCACCTTCGTTTTCTTTTTCAACACCACCATTGAAGAAGAATGTAACGTGAGCATACTTTTCAGTTTCTGCTATTCTTAATTGATTTAATCCCTTAGAAGCAACATATTCACCTAAAGTGTTTGTGATAGCTTCTGGTCTATAAGCAACTAAAACGCCTTCTAAAGTTTTATCGTATTGAGTCATTGTTACAAATGTTAAATTTAATGTTTCTCTTTCAAACCCTGCAAACTCTTTATCGTTTATAGCTCTAGTTATTTCTCTAGCTCTATCAGGTCTGAAGTTGAAGAATACTACTGAATCTCCATTTTTGATTGTTCCAGTTGGAGCTCCGTTAGTTTCGATAACGCATGGTAATACGAACTCATCTGTTTTGTTATCATGGTATGATTTTTCCATACATTCTACAGCAGATGTAGCAGTTTCACCTTTTCCAAGTACCATTGCATCGTAAGCTAATTGTACTCTTTCCCATCTATTATCTCTATCCATTGCATAATATCTACCTGAAATAGTAGCTATCTTACCAACTCCAATTTCAGCCATGTAGTTTTCAAGTTCTACTACGAAATCTTTTCCTGAACCTGGAGCAACATCTCTACCATCCATGAAGCAGTGAACATATACGTTCTTAACTTCATTTTCTTTAGCTAATTTTAATAATCCTTTTAAATGATCTATATGAGAGTGAACTCCACCATCAGATAATAATCCCATTAAATGTAATGCATTATTATCTTTCTTAGCATTTTCCATAGCTTCTAATAATGCTTCATTCTTAAAGAATCCACCTTCGTTTATTTCCTTAGTTATTCTAGTTAATTCTTGATATATAATTCTTCCTGCACCAATATTTAAATGTCCAACTTCTGAGTTACCCATTTGTCCATCTGGTAATCCAACAAACATTCCACTTGCTTGTAATTGTGAGTGAGGATAATTCGCAACTAATTTATCATAGTTTGGTTTTTTAGCAGCAGCTACTGCATTCCCATCACTTTCTGGAGCTATTCCAAATCCGTCTAATATCATTAACATTACAGGTTTCTTCGCCATAATTCCCTCCAAATATATAAATACTTTTTAGTTTCAAAGAACTTATAACTTTGTGAGTTTCATTATGCAATTTAATTCTCCTTGAATCTCACTTGTCATTAGTGTCCTTAATTGAACCATGTTTATTATACTATAATTATTATTACTAAACAATATATAGAGATTTTTGTAAACGTTTGTCTAAAAAATTTTCTGATAATTTGCTTTTTATTTTTAAAAACACTTATTCAATACTGTTCATATAATATTTTATACTAATTTAAAGGATGTAATACTATAAAAAAGCTAATAATTTATATTATAACCATTAGTATAGCTCTAGTTATATCTTTAAATGTTTTTATGTTTATTAAAAACTCATCATTATCTAATGCCATAAACAATTCATCAAATATAAGAAATACAATAATAGAATTAGATAACTTTAAAACTACTATAACTAACATGAGTAATTCTCAAGAAATTTTTTTAATGACAGGTAACTCAAAATATAAAAATGATTATAATAACTATTTAGCAGCTGCTTATACTGCAACTGATTCACTTTTAACCGATAATATGATTTCAAATGAAGATAAAACCACCTTAGATGATTTAATTAATGACTATGATTCAATTAATGCATCTATATTTAATAGTACAATATCATACCCTGCAAATTCTGAATTTGAATCTCAAGTAATAAGTTCTAATAATGCAAAATTAAAAATTCTTCATACAGTTAGCAATATTATTTCTTCCCATAGAGATATCCTAAATGATTCAAGTGACTCAATTGCTGAATCTATAAGTAGTCAAAAAAGTATTGTCAATTGGATTAGTAGTATTTTTACAGCACTATTAGCTCTACCAACAATTTTTGCTAAAAAATTATTAAAAGTTAACTCTAATTTTTCCGCTGATATTAATTCTAGCACTTCTAATGATTCATCTACATCTAATTCTAATACAGATAGTGAAGGTATCACCCCTTCAATTGTAACTCTTGAAAAGTTTTTTAACTTTGAGAATAATGCAGAGAGCCTCAAAGAAGTTAGAGAACAATTAATCGAAAATGCTGTATTACTTAATTACATTCATATATCATCTTTTAATAGTTCTACTCTTTCTAATAAGTGCGAGCTTTGTAGTAATCAACTTAATTCAATAATAAATGAATTTTCTTCTATTGAAAAAATATATTTAAGTAACTTATCCAAAGAATCATTAGATATTTATTCTCGTATTGCAAATTTAAAAGCTGCATTGAATAATTTATCAATACAGCTATCTCAACTTAATGATTATAATAATTATATAATTAAGATAAATGAAATTCTAATAAATGAAAATCATACTACTTAAAGTGTTTGTTAATGCTAATATTCCATTATCTTCTCTAATAATTTCAGATAAACTTTTATATTATATTAAAAAAAATACTTCAAAGTAAAATATATTACTTTGAAGTATTTCTTCTATTAATAGTTTACGATTTGTGCAAAATCAGTAGCAACTAAGCTAGCTCCACCAACTAAAGCTCCATCGATATCAGATTGAGCCATTTGAGCTTTTATAGTTCCAGGTTTAACTGATCCACCGTATTGGATTCTTACTTTGTTAGCAACTTCTTGACCAAACATTTCAGCAACAACGCTTCTTACAGCCATTATTGTTTCGTTTGCTTGTTCATCAGTAGCAGTTTTACCAGTTCCAATAGCCCAGATTGGTTCGTAAGCTATAACAACTTTTTCTGCTAGTTCTGGTGCTAAACCTTCTAAATCAGCTTTAATTTGAGCTCCAACAACTTCGTTAGTTGTTCCGTTTTCTCTTTGCTCTAAAGATTCTCCACAGCAAAGGATTGGAGTTAAGTTGTGAGCGAAAGCAGCCTTAACCTTCTTATTTAAAGCTTCATCAGTTTCATTGAAGTATTCTCTTCTTTCACTGTGTCCTAAAACAACATAGCTAACACCCATAGCTTCTAACATTCCTGGAGCAACTTCACCAGTGAAAGCTCCTTTTTCTTCAAAGTGCATGTTTTGAGCAGCAACTTTGATGTTTGATCCTTCAACTGCTTTTAATACAGCATCTAAGCAAACAAAAGTAGGACAAACTACTACATCACAAGTAGCATCCTTAACTAATGGTTTTAATTCATTTATAACTTTAACAGCTTCTTCTGGAGTATAGTGCATTTTCCAGTTTCCAGCGATAATAGCTTTTCTCATTATATTCACCTCATAATTTATTTTAAAATAATTAATTATGAATGAAGTCTAGGCTTCATTCATAACCTTTAAATCTATTTTTATTATACTTGCAATTTTTAAATGAAGCACCTACTCCCTTATGCTCGTAGGTGTACACCATTGCATAGCTTAAACTAACCAAATCAAAAATTTGGAATCTTTATAGGAAACTCCTACTCACTTTCGTTCGTATGAGTAAGTTCGCCTATCTAAATCACAGATTTAGAGGCTTACTTATCGTTTAAAGCAGCGATTCCTGGTAAAGTTTTACCTTCTAAGAATTCTAATGAAGCTCCACCACCTGTAGAGATGTGAGTCATCTTATCTCCGAATCCTAAGATATTAACAGCAGCAGCTGAGTCTCCTCCACCGATAACTGTTGTAGCATCTGCATCAGCCATAGCCTTAGCAACTGCAATTGTTCCCTTGTTGAAGTTTTCGAATTCGAATACTCCCATTGGTCCATTCCAGATAACAGTCTTAGCATCTTTAATTGCATCAGCATATAAAGCTTCTGTCTTAGGTCCGATATCTAATCCCATGAATCCAGCTGGAATGTTTTGATCTTCAGTAACTGTAGCTTCAACATCTTTGAATCCATCAGCAATTCTGTGGTCTACTGGTAATAAGAATTTAACACCGTTAGCTTCAGCTTTAGCGATCATTTCTTTAGCGTAGTCCATTCTGTCATCTTCACATAAAGAAGTTCCGATTTCATATCCTTGAGCTTTTAAGAATGTGTAAGCCATTCCTCCACCAATGATGATTGTATCAACTTTTTCTAATAAGTTGTTGATAACAGCAATTTTATCAGAAACCTTTGATCCACCTAATATAGCTACGAAAGGTCTAACTGGGTTATTTACAGCTTCTCCTAAGAACTTTAATTCTTTTTGAATTAAGTATCCGCATACAGCTGTATCTACGAATTTAGTAACTCCTTCAGTTGAAGAGTGAGCTCTGTGAGCAGTTCCGAATGCATCATTAACGTAGATATCACATAAAGAAGCTAATTCTTTAGATAATTCTTCTCCGTTCTTAGTTTCTTCTTTTCTGCATCTAGTGTTTTCTAATAATACAACGTCTCCGTCTTTCATATCAGCAACAGCTTTTCTAGCATTTTCTCCAACAACTTCTTCATCTCTAGCAAAAACTACTTCTTTACCTAACATTTCGCTTAATCTTACAGCAACTGGTGCTAAAGTCTTAGAAGCATCTTTTCCTAAGTGTGAGCAAAGTATAACCTTAGCTCCATTTTCAACTAAGTATTTAATTGTTGGAAGAGCTCCTACTAATCTATTTTCATCAGTGATAACACCATCTTTTAATGGAACGTTAAAGTCACATCTTACTAAAACTCTTTTACCATTAACTTGAACATCTTCAATTGTCTTCTTATTAAAGCTCATTTTCTTCACCTCATAAATTTTTTATCGTTTTCTTCATAATTTTAAAATAGGCCCGGTCTTATAAGTATGCCTTAGAGACCGGACCCGTTTTTAGGATCTTATAAGAGTGCTTTTATAAGCATCTAATCCGTATATAATTATCTATTAAAAATTAAGCTAATTCAGCGAAGTATTTAATAGTTCTAACCATTTGGCTAGTGTATGAGTTTTCGTTGTCATACCATGAAACAACTTGAACTTGGTATAATCCTTCTCCGATTTCAGATACCATTGTTTGAGTTGCATCGAATAATGAACCGTACTTGATTCCGATGATGTCTGAAGAAACTAATTCTTCTTCAGTGTAACCGAATGATTCGTTTGAAGCAGCTTTCATAGCAGCGTTGATTCCTTCTACAGTTACATTTTCACCCTTAACAACAGCAACTAAGATTGTGCTTGATCCTGTTGGAACTGGTACTCTTTGTGCAGAACCGATTAATTTTCCGTTTAATTCTGGAATAACTAATCCGATAGCTTTAGCAGCTCCAGTTGAGTTAGGTACTATGTTAACAGCCCCAGCTCTAGCTCTTCTTAAATCACCTTTTCTTTGAGGACCATCTAAGATCATTTGGTCTCCAGTGTAAGCGTGGATTGTTGACATTATTCCTGATTGGATTGTAGCATAGTCATTTAAAGCTTTAGCCATTGGAGCTAAACAGTTTGTAGTACAAGATGCAGCTGAGATTATGTTATCTTCAGCAGTTAATATATCTTGGTTTACGTTGAATACAACTGTTGGAAGGTCGTTTCCAGCTGGAGCTGATATAACAACTTTCTTAGCACCTGCTTCGATATGAGCTTGAGATTTAGCTTTTGATACGTAGAATCCAGTACATTCTAAAACTACGTCAACACCAATTTCTCCCCATGGTAATTTAGAAGCATCAGCTTCAGCATATATTCTAACTTCTTTTCCATCAACTGTGATAGAATTTTCTCCAGCAACAACTGTATCACCTAAAGCGTATCTTCCTTGTGCTGAATCATATTTTAATAAATGAGCTAACATTTTTGGGCTTGTTAAATCGTTGATAGCAACTATTTCATACCCTTCAGCTCCAAACATTTGTCTAAATGCAAGACGTCCTATACGTCCAAATCCATTGATTGCAACTCTTACCATTACAATTCCCTCCTAAAAATAGATATTATATATTTAAAATTAAATTTTAAATCTTATTAATTAAATTAGACTTTATTAACTCAGCAATTTTTCTGCCTACTGCTTCATCTGTTACTAATACAGCATTAGTATTATACATTTCAGTTGCAATTATAGCTTCTACTTTATTCTTTCCTGCTGCAACAGCAATATGCGTATTAATTTTCTTTGCATCATTAATATTAATTCCAATAGGATTATTTTGTGAAACTACCTTTGAGTCTTTATTAAAATAACACCCAAATGCTTCTCCAACAGCGCCTAATTTTTCAAGATTATTTATATATTCTTCAGATGAGCCTCTTTTTTTAGCCATATGTATTGCATTACCAATTCCATATATTAAAATGTTAGCATTATGAATATTTTCAATAACCTCTTTAATTTGTTTTTCCTTAAGTAATCCTTCTAATACATCCAAACTAACATTTTCAGGTATATGTAACAACTTATACGTTCCATTAACCTTCTTTGCTAAAGATGCAGCCAAAGTATTAGCTTGACTTTCTACTTTTCTTCCCATTCCACCTCGTGCTGGAATAACAAGAATATCAGATAGATTACTTACCTTTGGAAAAGCTTCAACAACTTCTTTTATTGTGCTTCCTCCAGTAATGGCGATTATATCTTTATCTTTTATTATATTTTTTGCATAATTAGCGGCTGCTTTTCCTAATTCCTTTAAAACTGATGGATTTTCATCAACATCTCCAGGAACTATTATAACATCTTTAAGCCCTAAAAATGCTTTTATATACTCCTCAAGGTCATTTAGTCCCTTTATTTTATGTATGAATTCATGTAATCCTTCTAAGACATCTTGTCCTTCTTTTGTTACCGTCATACCTGGAGTATTAATTTCTATTAAATTTTGCGCCTTTAATAGATTTATTTCATTTCTTACTATTCTTTCGCCAAGATCAAGTTCACTTGCGAGCATTCTTCTTCCAATGGGTTGGTTATAATATATTGTTCTCAAAACATTATAACGTTTTTCTAGGACTTCCACCAGCTCAGGAACTATCTTTCTTTGCAAATCTAATATTTCCTGCACTCTAGATCCTCCTTTGGACTAAAAACGTCCCAGCAATGACTTTTATGTCCCACATCTATTATTATAAATCATATATTAAAAATTTAAAAGTCTTTAAAAGAACTTTTTTTAAATTATTTTTCCTTTTTTAATGTTTTCTACTATTTTTTATTTTTTTATTATAATTTTCGTTGTCTTTTTTTACTTTTTATGTAATTTCAAAATTACTCTTATAATATATTTTTTCTAATACTATTATTTTCACTTTTAATTTTCTATAATATTTTGTCCTTATATTTTTATATCTATTCATCTTTTAATTTTTAACACACGAAAAAATAGAAGCTATAAATTTATAGCTTCTATTTTAAATAAAATATAATCAAAAATATCAATATAATAGCTTCTTATTATTTTTCAATAAAGAATATTCCACAAGCTCTTGTACCAGAATGTATCCCTACAGTACACCCAACAATACCATGAATATATTCTATATTTTTTTCTTCAAAATATTTTTTAAGACCTTCAAAAATTTCCTCATTTAATATTTCATCTATAACTATTGGTGAGTTAAAATCTACATTTGCACTTTCAAAGTCAGAAATAATTTTCTTTAAAGCTTTTTTACTTCCTCTAACTTTATCTTTAACTGCCATTTGTCCTTCTTTAACTTCTAATATAAGTCTTAAACCTAAAACACTACCTATAGTACCTGCAGTTTTAGATAATCTTCCACCTCTAACTAAGTTTTCAAGTGATTCAAATCCTAATGAACTTTTTACCTTTGGAATTATATTTTTTATTTTTTCTTCAATTTCAAAAATACTATCTCCATTATCTCTGAATTCACAAGCCTTTAAAGCAAGTACCCCTAGCCCTGAAGTAACATTTCTTGAGTCAATAACTACTATATCATCGCTTTCTAACATATTCTTAGCAATACATGCAGATTGATAAGTACCACTCATTTCTGATGATAAAGTTAACGTAACTATTTTGTATCCTTCATTTAAGTATTTTTTAAATGTGTCTTCAAATCTATTTGGTGTTACTTGAGCTGTAGTTGGAAGCACATTTTCTTTTTCCATTCTTTCTAACATCTCATGAGTAGTTATTTCTACTCCATCTAAATAACTCTCTTCTCCAAAGTTAATAAGAAGTGGTAAAACTTCTATATCTTTCTCTCTAATAAGAGAAACTGGCAAATCTAAAGTACTATCAGTAATAATTTTTATTTTTTCCATAGTAGTACCCCCTTTTATTATTATTATTTCATATTTGGAAATCCTATTTGTTTTAATGCTTCATATGCTATTATCGCAACTGTATTTGATAAGTTTAAACTTCTAGTACTTGTTTGTACCATTGGAACTCTTATTCCACTATGTGCATTATGAACCTCTTCTGGAACTCCTGATGATTCTCTTCCGAACATTATAAAATCACCATCTTGAAATTTCTCATCAGAATATATATTTCCTCCATGAGTGGTTGATAAAAATATTCTTCTATCTCCGTATTTAGCCATAAAATCTTCATATGATTCATGTACTTCTAACTTTAAATCTTTCCAATAATCTAATCCTGATCTTCTAACAGCTTTATCATCTATACTAAAACCTAGAGGCTTAATTAGATGAAGTGTTGAATCAGTTAAAACACAAGTTCTTGCTATATTCCCTGTATTTTGTGGTATTTCTGGTTGATATAAAACTATATTTAAATTCAAGGAATTCACCCTCCAAAACAAAAAGTAAGATGCTTTACACCTTACTCTACAATAATCTTTATAATTTAAATGATACTATATCTATATTTATTAGTCAAAGTTTTTTACAGTTTATTAACTTTTAATATATGGTATTTAATAATTATTACTTTAGTACAATTTTATTACTTACCCTAATTTAACACAAATTCATATGCACTCTTCACTACTACATTGTTTATATTACTATAAACACCATAATTGCTATATTTCTTAAAATAAGCAAAAAAATATGTATCAAAATAACTTTTGATACATATTTTTTATTACTTTATTATTGCGCTTCAGAAGTTTGTTGTGATTGTTGCTCACCTTCTGTTGTTTGTTGCTCATTTTTACTTTCTTCTTGAACCGGTGCTTGTGTAGCTTTTTTAGTACCTCTTAAAACAACAGCATTCATTGGTTGATATATATCAGTTGAAACTAATTCTCTATTTACTTCAACACCATTTTCATAAGTTACTAGATAGCCATTAGATTTATATCCAGCTGCTCCTCCACTCTTTGTAACTTGTTGACCTTCTGCCAATGTTGGATCATCAACATATTCTGTTGTATAGTCATATTTATCAATCACTTCATTTACAAGTTCATATGTCTTTCCAGCCATACCTTCAACATTTCCATAAATATTGAAAACTATAGTACTACCAGTCATATATCCTTCTATATAAATTGGGAAATCATATGTATTAATAAATCTATAATCTATGTCCCCTTCTGCTACTGTTGCATCTAAGCTTGCTTCAGAATATCCAACCATCATTGAATGGTTATATCTTAAAGATGATTTTAAATTAGCTCTCATAGCTGTTCTATATAATGCAGTAGATATTTGACATACTCCTCCACCATATCCTGGTACAACATTTCCACCTACATATGTATTAGCTTCTTTATAACCTCTATCAGCAGTAGTTTCACCTATAGTTTGGTTATAACTAAATTCATCTCCTGGCATTAAAAGTGTTCCATTTACAAACCCTGTAGCTAATTCCATATTTGTAACTCTTCCACTACCATCATTTCTATAAGTATCAATATATTGCGATATTCTACCGTCAATCTTAGCTAACTCAGCTGATGTTATTCTCGGAGCATACTCTTTTAATTCTACAGCTACACTTTCATTAGATGTAGGATTAGGATTTATACACTCAATTAGTTTATTATGTAATTCTTCTGAATCTATCTTTTTACCATTTTGTTCTGGTGTAATAGATATTTGCCCTGAATTTATAGTTATACTAGCATTAACTGCGGCTATGTCTACTTGTGATTCAATATCATTTTCGAACTCTTTTAATTTTTCTTCATTATATGATAGTACTGGTTCTACTTGATACTCTACCCCATCTTCAATCATAGATTTCTTACTAAACATTCCTTCTTCTTTTCCATATTCTAATGCATTTACTACAGTTTCTTCTGCATTTACAGTTGGATTTAAATCAGAATATTTAATTTCAAAGTTTCTATCTCCAACAGATACTGTTATAGTTTTATTACCTATTAAAGTAACTAACTCATTATTTAATATGTTAACAGCTTCTTCTTTAGTTTTTCCACCTAAATCTAAGCCATAAGCTTGTACCCCTGGATATATCTTATCTTCCCATGAATCAACTTTACCTTTTACATTCATTACATAACCAAATGTTACACCTAAAGCTAACACTAGAACTCCTGAAGCTATAAGTATATTCTTTTTATTTTTGTAAAAAGCAACACTTTTTTTATTGATATTATTATCCTTTTCCATAAAAAGCTTTACTCCTCCCCATATATGTTTTTTCTTAATGATATACGTATCTTTTATATTATATTCTATTATTAATACTAATACAATTAATAAAATATCTTTACCATCGTTTCCCTATACATTATTTTAACAAGAATTCTCTCTAAATGTAAGATAAAACATAAAAATTTGTAACTTGCATTATTTTTCATTATTGTTTCATCTTAAATTCAGAAAAAACTCTTGTTACTTTTATACAGTCATACTACTTCTCTTCTTTGATGTCTCTCCATCATAATCAAAAGCTTCAATACTTATTTTTACCGGACCTGTTACATTGAAAGGTAAGTTTTTAACTTGAATACTAAAACTAGTATCTTTTGCATCAACTGTTCCAATCCAATAATTATTTGCAAATATATTATATCCTAGCAAATCTGTATCAGTATTCTTATTCCAAGTAACATTTATAACATTTCCCTTTCTAGTAACACTAAGCCCTGTTACATCTCTAGGTTGAGTTAACAAGTCAATACTATCAGGACCCCAATTTGCATCTACAGGATTTCCAACACCCCCAACACTTGCTTCTTCACTGTATTGCCAAATTCTCCATCTTGTCCAACCTCCTACATCAGGTGGTATTGGTGGATTTCCTGGAATAGATGTATATAAAGCAATCCATAAAATCATATTCTTCAATGGATATCCTCTATTTGGTATAAAGAAATTATCATAAAGCTGAACAAAAAATACTCCAGTATAAAGCATAAGTCTTCTTCTTGTTTTTTTCTCAAATCTCTTTCTAAATCTATCTATCCAATCAATTAATGTAGTTGTTGTAATAGATTTATCTGTAGGTGTCTCTACATCTAAAACTGGAAATAAATCTCCATAATCCTTATTTCCAAAACCTTGTTGTAATATATTTATAAAATCGTCACATTGTGAATCTGCTGTTGTTAAATCTGCACTTGGTACCCCAAAATGATATGCTCCTACAGGAATTTTAAAATCTCTTGCTTGTTTTGCAAACTCTATAAACTTTCTATCCACTCTAAATCTACCTGTTGCTGATCCTGATGACCTTAAGTATAAAAAGTCAATTGTTGTAGCAAGCACTGAAAAATCTACCGATTGTGTATATTCATTAATATCAATACCAAAAAGACTTTTATCAGTTCTATTTTGCATAATTTCCTCCAATAAAAAATTCTCCTTGATATTATGATATTTAACAATTTAATTATGGTTACAAATTAATAATCAACATTTCTTATTCTATAATCATTAGCTAATATAAATAAAACCTATAGGTATTATCCCTATAGGCCTCATTCAATATATCATCTATTAATTAAATAGTTCTCTCAACTTTTAATGAAGTTTCTATTATTTTATCTAAAAGCCCTGAGTAACTAACTTCTATAGCTGCAGCACTCTTAGGGAATAAACTTGCCGGAGTCATACCTGGTAATGTATTTACTTCTAAAATATAAGGTATTCCTTGCTTATTTATAATCATATCTACTCTCGCATAAACTTGACACTTTAAAGCTTTGTAAGTATCTAGTGCCATTTTTTCAACTTCTTTATGAAGATTTTCCTCTAATTCAATAACTATTTCATCTGCACCATCAGCTGCATACTTCTGAGTGTAATCAAAGAAATCCGTTTGTGGTTTTATAGCTATAACTGGCCACATCTTTCCATCAAATACTGGACAAGTTATTTCATCACCTTCTACAAATTCTTCTATCATAACTTCTGTATCCCATTTTAATCCTTCTTCAACAGCAGCTTGAATTTCTTCTTTAGCTTTTACTTTAAATGTAGCTACACTTGAACCACCATTTGTAGGTTTAACAAAAACAGGATATCCCATTTCCTCTATCTTTTCATAATCTATCTCTTCAACTGAAGATACATTTATCCATCTTGCAGTTCTAATATCACTAGCTTTTAAAACTCTCTTAGTTAAATCCTTATCCATGCACATTCCTGAACTTATCGGTCCACAACCTGAATATGGTATATCTAAAGTTTGAAGTACCGATTGAACAGTTCCATCTTCACCAAATTTTCCATGAAGAGCTAATAATGCAAAATCTATACCTTTAACCTTTTCTATTATATCTTCTTTTTTATCAATAACTATAGGTATTATTTCATATTTACTTTTATCTATTTTTTCAACTATAGAATTACCACTTTTAAGAGAAATTTCTCTTTCTGAAGAAATTCCACCCATTATTACTCCAACCTTCATTAGTCAGACCTCCTATTTAACATTAATATAAATTAATTTACTATTGCAAACACTTAAACATTATATCATAACAAAAAAATATTGCGAAGTAATGTTCATTTACTTATTTTTAGCCCTTATTTCTTTAAAATACTTACACCTATTAGTCAAAGGACATTCATTGCATTTAGGATTTCTAGCTATGCAACACCTTCTTCCATGAAATATAAGCAAATGATGTGTAAGACTCCACTCTTTTTTAGGCAACTCTGCCTGAAGCTGTTTTTCCACCTCTAATACATTATCTGAATCAGCAAGTCCTAATCTATTTGAAACTCTAAACACATGGGTATCTACTGCAATAGACGGTACTCCAAAGGCATTTGATAATACAACATTAGCGGTCTTTCTTCCTGCCCCAGCTAACGTTACTAATTCTTCCATAGTTTTTGGAACTTCTCCATTAAAATTATTTTTAAGTTGATTGCACATTATCATTATATTTTTAGCCTTACTTCTATAAAGCCCTATTTGCCTTATTCTATCCTCAAGTTCATCGATAGATAAAGTTAAAAATGCATCTAAATCAGGATATTCCTTAAATAAATCTTTTGTTACTTCATTAACTTTTTTATCAGTTGTTTGAGCAGATAAAATAGTTGCAACCAACAATTGGAAAGGACTTTCATGATTCAATTCACATTTAGCATCAGGATACATTCTTTTTAATTCTTCTAATATTATTTTCGTCCTCTGTTTCATAACAAATTCCACCTTTACTTTAACTTTTAGTTTTACATCTTAACTTAATTGTAATATTTCTAGAATTAAATTTAATCCTAATTCCTAATTACTATAAACACCCCTATATTTTTCTGGAAGCCCTTTTGCTATTGCTTCCATTAAATATCTTAAACATCTTTCATCATATTCATGCTTTGATTCTTCTTTTTCCTTTTTAGGTAACTGTATTGGTTTCCCAATATTCACATTAACCTCAGCTTCATTCCACTTTTCGCTTCCCATATCTCCATCTTTATTTATTGGAAGTAATTTTTCAGTTCCCCATAAAGATATAGGTATAATATTTGCTTTACTCATTCTAGCTACCAAAAGCACACCTTTTTTACCTTCTATCATTGAACCTGTTCTACTTCTAGTACCTTCTGGAAATAAAACTAAGTTTTCTCCTCCCTTCACTACATTTATCATAGCCATTATTGCTTCTTTGTCTGCACTATTAGGTTTAATAGGAATATTCTTCACTATCTTAGTTCCCAAATTCGTAACTGGATCATTTGAAAGTTTAACTCCTGCAACAAATGTAGGATCATATTTTTCTTTTAATACTTTTTCTATAATAAATCCATCAGAATTACTTAAATGGTTGGAAATAAAAATCTTTGCACCTTCTGCCTTTTCTATATTTTCATAACCATCAATTTTTATATCTGCATATTTTTTTAAATATCCATTTATTTTATTCCTTGCTATTTTAACAACCAAACCTTCCGGTAATAGCTTTATTAACTTTGCCGTAGTTTTAGATATCAAATTTACTCCCCCCTAATTTCCTTTTCATCTGATAAGATTATTATATTTTATAAATTAATACTAAACAATGTATTCATTTATATTAACTTTGAAATATATTCATTTATATATGGAGAATCCCCTTCATATTTTTTTATATCTTTTCCATTATTATGTAACCTTATTATAGCATTTCTTTTTATAACATTTTTTCCTCTCCATCCACATGAGGTTTTTGAAATATTTTCTTTGAAAAATTTATTATTCATTCCTGCATATATATCAATTTTTTCGTTACACATAAAATCTAAAGGTTTGAAAGCTTCAATATTAGAAAAATAAACTTCTTTATTATAAGGACACTTTATTTGACATATATCACAGCCAAAAATTTTATCTTTTAAAAGTTTTATTTCAATTTCATTCAAATCCTTCTTTTGTGTAATATATGAAGAACATATATTAGGATTTTTCTTATTTATATTAATTGACTTAGTAGGACACTCTTTATAGCAATTATCACATTCCCCACACTCATTAAACATTTTAATTTCAGAAAACTTTCTTTTATCTGTGCATTTTATATCCAAGTCAGTTATTATTTCTCCTAAAAATACATATGATCCATATTTCTTAGTTATAATCATATTATTTTTCCCAATAAATCCGATACCCGATAAATAAGCGATATATCTTTCTGGCAGCATGTTGCTATCTACAAAAGAGATAGCATTTCCACCTAATTCATTTATATATATACATATTTTATCTAAATAACTTTTAACTACTCTATGATAATCTAATCCCTTTGTATATTTAGAAAATCCATTATCCATATCATTTTCTTTCCAAAGATAAGGGAAAGCTATTGAAATAATAGTTTTCCCATCTTCCATATATATATTAGGATTAATCCTTTTTTCTATATCTGATTCTTCAAATTCGTTTTCTAATAAATTTTCTTTTCTAAATTTAAAAAACTCTCTAAGTTCTTCAAACTTTCTACATTCTATAAATCCAATAGTATCTAATCCTAACGAATTACAATAGTTTATGATTTTTTCCTTTAGCATATTTAAATCACCATATCATTATATATTTTTTTACTATTCCCTCTATAATCACCCATCTCGATTATACTAGTTTCTTCTCTCCTGGGCTTTACTATATTTTTTGCTGGTATTCCAACTGCTGTAGCACCACAAGGAACATCTTTTAAAACAACTGAATTAGCTCCTATTTTGGCATTACTTCCGATATATATAGGGCCAAGTACTTTAGCACCTGCACCAATTACTACATTATTACCCAGTGTAGGATGCCTTTTACCTTTATCTTTTCCAGTTCCGCCCAAAGTAACACCATGGTATAAAAGAACATCATCACCAATCTCTGCAGTTTCACCAATTACTACACCCATTCCATGATCAATAACTAATCCTTTTCCTATTTTTGCTCCTGGATGTATTTCTATACCTGTAAAAAATCTAGATATTTGAGAAATAAGCCTAGCTAAAAAGAATAACTTTTTTGTATATAAATAGTGAGCTATTCTATATGAAATAAGTGCATTTATTGTTGGATAAAGCAAGAACACCTCTATCTTACTTCTAGCTGCTGGATCATTTTCCATAACCCTATTCAAATCATAAGATAAATTTTCAAATAACTTCATATTTTATCTCCTCCGTATTATCTTAGCCATTATTTATTTTCCAATACCCCTCTAACTTATTGCTACCTACTTATTACTACCTAAAGTTAATCGAAAAAACTATAATATACCATTCCAGAAATTAATATGATTTCATTAGGAATTTATATCATAATTTTTTCTGATTTAACTTTTCTATATAATTATTATTCGTATATTCCCATTGAAATATATTTTTCTCCGCCATCTGGAGCTATCGCTAGTACTTTCTTGCCTTTGCCAGCTTCTTTTGCAAGTTGTAAGGCTGCATAAACAGCTGCTCCTGCTGATATTCCAATTAAAACACCTTCTTTTTTGGCAAATTCAACTGCTGTATTTATAGCATCTTTATCATCAACTGCTACTACTTTATCAACATATTCTGCTTCATAATTTTTGGGTATAAACCCAGCTCCAATTCCTTGAATTTTATGTGCACCTGGTTTTTTTCCTGAAAGAACTTGTGAGTTACTTGGTTCAACTGCAACTATATTTATTTTAGATATCTTTTGCTTTAAATTTTTTCCTACACCTGTTATAGTTCCACCAGTACCAACACCTGCAACAAATATATCTAAATCATTTATATCTTCATATATTTCTTCTGCAGTTGTTTCATAATGTTTTTCAGGATTAGCTACATTTTCAAATTGTTGTGGTAAAAAATATCCATGTTCTTTAACTAGAGATGTAGCTTTCTCAATTGCACCTTTCATTCCTTTAGAACCATCTGTTAATACAAGCTCTGCTCCATATGCCTTTATTAAATCTCTTCTTTCCTTACTCATAGTTTCCGGCATTACTATTATTACTCTATAACCTTTTATTCTTCCTATCATTGCAAGTGCAATCCCTGTGTTACCACTTGTAGGCTCTACAATTACTGAACCTTCCTTTAATAATCCCATTTCTTCAGCTTTCTCAATCATTCCAAGCGCTGCTCTATCTTTTATACTTCCACCTAAATTAAATTTCTCTAACTTAACGTATACTTCTGCACTATTTTCATCTACCATATTGTTTAACTTTAGTATTGGTGTTCTCCCTATTAATTCAATTGCATTGTTATAAATCATATTACTACCTCCAATATAGTTTTTAAATATTTTTTAAATATAAAAAAACCTCGTCTCTATATATAGAGACGAAGTTTACTTCGCGGTTCCACTCTAATTAAACCATCATAATAATAATGATTTCCCTCATTCTACAGTACTAAATAATACCTGATCACTATAACGGGTGCTACCGTAAAACCTTACTATTATTTCAGGCTTAAACTCCAAAGGGCACTTCATATAAAGTGATTCTTAGCTTTACTATAAGCTTAGAGGAATTTATCCATGTCATACTAAGTTAACTTCATTTGAAGTTCTACAGTAACTAAACATCAGATAAATTACCGGTAAAAAGTTCACAGCATCCTTTTCTCTCTGTAACCATCCTTTATACTACTTTCCTTCTTCATAGTCTTAATTCCGAGTATTTAACTAAACTTTATATTTTTATTATATTCTTATATTTCAAAAAGTCAACACTTTTTGGGAATTTTTTACTTATTCTTCTTCTTCCATATAGGATATAATATTTCATCAATTAAATCATGTGTATTTACCACACCTATTAACATGTTTTTTTCATCTACAACTGGTATTGTTAATAAATCATACTTTGCTGAAATTTCAACAGCCTCATGTATATCTTCATAGTGCTTAAGAACATCTATATTTTCATTCATTATTTCCTTAGCCTTAACACTTGAATCATTTAACAGTAAATCCTTTAATCCAAGTACTCCTATAAGCCTATCCTCTTCATCTTTTATAAATATAGAATTTAATTCTTCATCTTCTGGATTAGTTTCTCTTAATATATCTATTATTTCTCCAATAGTAATATCTAAATTAAAAGCAATAAAATCCTTACTCATTACACTTCCAACTGTTTCGTCTTCATATTTTAGTAATTCTTTTACTTCTTCAGCATCTTCAGTTTCTAAATTTACAAGTATCTTTTCTCTTTCATCATCATTAAGTTCATCTAAAATATCAGCAATTTCATCATTAGGCATATTCTCTAATACTTCAGCCGCTTTAGCTTCACTTAAATCTTTAAGTATACTTCCCCTATACTCTGGTTCAATTTCTTCTAGAGTATCTGCCGCTAAATCCTCATCTAAAGATTCAATTATTTGCTTTCTATGCCCTGCATCAAGATTCTCTAATATATCAGCTAAGTCAGCTGGATGTAATGTAGATAGTTTTTTATATGGCACTGAAATTTGCAAATTTTTATTTACCATTTCTAAAGATTCAACATCATCCCACATAAGAACTTTATCATCATAATCCTTATTCATAACCTTATATATAAACTTTCCTAAACCTTGACACTTCATTCTTCTGAACTTAGCAAGCGGTCCTGTTTCAACAGCAATTACTCTATATTCTCCAGCAATTTCTGCTATTCTTAAGTCATCAACTCTTACAACTTGCTTACCATTAATATCAACAATCTTTTTATCTAATAAGTTTCTAGATAGTAAATAAGAATACGTTCTTGGAAGTATTTCCTTACTACCTCTTGTCATTATCTTAACATTGTTATCTATAGAATAAAAAATTATACTTCTAAATTCATAATGAAAAGTAACTCCATCTCGTCTCACCTTATAACCTATTACTCTTGGATATCCATCATCAGTAGTTACGTATATATCCTTTAACTCCCCTAGCACATCATTAAATTCGTCATACATCTTCTTGCCTAATATACTAGTAAATAGGAAAACAGATAGTTTTTCCATACAACTTCCTCCTTCATTAACAGAGAGGAAATTCAATATTTATAATGAGCTACAATTTTCTTTTGCTAATTTTGTGTAAATTAAACCTATAAAATTACTACTATTTGCTCAATTTACTTTAGTAAATAAAATTTACTATACATAAGTTTTACTTGCTAAAGCTAAAGTTGGAATCTCACTTAAATGAAAGTTTTCCTCTCTTTTTATGTTTATATTCAATTTTCTTAAATTTATCCTCTGAGGGACACCCTCCATTTAATCTCACCACCATTTTTTATAAATTTAATTTTTTCAATTGACTATACAATAATCTTGCAGCAAAATATTTCAATTTATTTTAAACTACATACAAAAACCCCTTTTTAGGGGTGTCTCATATTAATATTATATTAAAGCAACTCTAAAAGGCAATACTTTAAATACCATATATTTATTAAATTATATTTTTATTTAGATATACCTTGATTTTTACTCTAAACATATCCTTTTTTACCTTATTTTAAAAGTATTTATAGCATTATAACTACAAATAAGCATAAAAACCTCTCCTACAATATTATATGGAAAAATCATCATATTGCTCACAAACATAATAAATTCTCCTATTAATACTATTAATGAAATCATCAATAACCTCATCCCTTTTTTATTACTATAAGGTTTATCTCCTAAAAGAAGGGTTATAATCATAATAGCTGCCAATATTATTAAATAAATTAAACTTGGTACTAATATTTCTTTAAATCTTACAATAAACCCAAATACACTATCTATTTTAATATCAAGCTTATAAATTTTTATAATAATTACATAACTTATAATTAGTATAATTGTAAAAACATAATTATAATCAAAACTTTTATCTTCCATCCTCAAAAAAATATATAGCGCTATTAATGCCAAAAGTGGAATTGCTATATAGTTAGTTTGCGTTAATGATTTCATACTATATATTATGCTTTGCTTTTCAACTATCCATAAAACTACCAAAGAGATATATCTAAGTAAAAGTGTTAGTAATGCTATTGAATATACTAATTTTATTTTTTTAGGTGATTTTTTATTATTCAAATACATTAGATAAAAAATAAAAATAATTATAAATAATAATATACATAAATAAGTAAAAGCTATCATATTTTACTTCCTTTCAAAAATACTATTATTTATAATTATTAATTTTACTTTTTATTTATTCTTTAAATAAATTAATTTATTCCTAAAATTTTAACTCCACCTTTAATACATTTAACTTCTAGTGGAAAATCTGGTCCTCTTTCACCATCAATATCAGTAACAATTCCTTCATCACACTCTATATGAATATGTTCTGTTTTAAAATATAGCACTCCTTCTGAATCTAGATGTTCACCTCTTAGTATTTTTATAAATAAAGGTATTAACTCGTAAAGAGGTACAGCTTTAAATATGATAACATCTAATTTTCCATCTGTAGCACTTGCTTTATTAGCTAAAGAAAAATTACCTGCAGTTTGCCCATTAAACACTAACATAAGATACATATTACCTTCAAAATTTACTTCATCAGAAGTTATTTTAACCTTTAAAGGTCTAAAATTAGGTAACTCTTCTAAACCTTTTAAATAATATGCAAGCTTTCCTATTGTATTCTTTAAATTTATATCTGTCTTTTGAGAAACATCTGTAAATAACCCCGTACTAGCTACATTTACAAAATATTTATCATTTATGCTTCCAAGATCTACTCCAACAGCACTTGAATTTATTATTTTTCTACAAGCTTCATTTACATCAAAAGGTATACCTAGGAATTTAGCAAAATCATTTGCAGTACCTACTGGCAAAATAGCAATTGGTAATGAAATTCCTAACTTAGCCATAGCATTAACAACAGAATCTACTGTTCCATCTCCACCGGCAATAAGTATATATTCATAGTTGCCACCTTTAACATCTGCAAATGCCTCTTCTATTCCACATTCTCTTTTTATTCTATAAGGAACAATAGTATATCCTGATTCTTGATGAATATTTATTACATTGTCTAACTTAGCCAAAATAACATTTTCCCCCGAATATGGATTATATATTAATTTAACTTTTTTCATTATATCCCTCCACACTTAATTTTCCTTAATAAATTATATCATAAAACAATTTCATATAACTTAGCAATGGTAATTGTTAATATTATCTGTTATTTCCTTATTTTTATATCATTATTTTTCATATGTACCTAACTTTATCTATATAATATTATATAAATAAGTTTATACACATATTACCATAACTCTAATAATGTTATTTTCTATTAAATTTTATTTTACTTTGTGTTATAATTGTATCTTATTATAAGATATACTTAGGAGTGATTATATGAAAAAAAGTTGTATTCCTAACATCTTTACATTTATTAATTTATCTTTTGGAATACTATCTCTACTTTCTACCTTTGAAGAAAAATATAAGTTAGCTTGTATTTTTATACTTTTAGCAGCATTGGTAGATAGATACGATGGTAGGATAGCTAGATTTCTAAATGTTTCTAGTGATCTTGGTAAAGAGTTAGATTCACTAGCAGATTTAGTATCATTTGGTGTTGCACCTGCTATTTTAATATTTCTAATATTTGATTTTAATACTTTGGGACCAAGTGGCTTGTTCGGGTATATTTCATTACTTTTATTTCCTATATGTGGTGCATTTAGACTTGCTAGATATAATGCTAGTGAATTTAATGGAGTTTTTACCGGGGTTCCTATTACTGTTACTGGAAGTTTTTTAGCTTTATTCGCTTTATTTACTGTTAATGGAAATATTTCTGCTATTATTCCTTTTTTATTAATATTATTATGTTCTTATTTAATGGTAAGTACTTTTAAACTAAGGAAATTCTAACACTACAACTGGTTATATAATTTTAAAAGGGCTGTATCATTTTATTTAATTTTGATTCAGCCCTTCACAAATCTTTTTTATTTATCATCCTTATATTTTTTTACTTCTTTAAACTCTTCTCTTGTCATTGTTGCATCATTAAAAAGCAATTCTTCATCAACTTCTGTCAATATAGCCTTATTATCACCCTTCTTTAGCATATAATCTCCAATAACTGCACAATAATGAAAATAACTTTCTCCACAATCATCTATTAATTCAATTAAATGATCAATTGTTTCTCCCAATTTATCTGCCCTATGAACAGCATCTTTAACATAACTTGTTCTTGCTTCATTTATATTATTAAGTTCTGCTGCTCCAGCAATCAACAATCTATATGAATCCACCATAGATCTCAATAATTGCGTTAAATTATTTACATTACTATAATACTCTTTCATTAATTGATTATATTTCATTTAACACCTCAATTTAATGAATTTTAACTTATTATCTACTTATTCTTACAGTCCTTCTTGTCAACATTATTAATATATTCATCATCTAATTCACTAAATATATCCGTAGAGATTTTACACTTATCAGCTACCTCTTTACTCTTAAGTTCTATATACATAGTATTTATTTCTATACACTCTTTTTTTGCTGCTTTATTTTTAATAGCTACATTTGTTTTCTCTTCAATAGTACTTTCTGCTTTTTTATTACTTATAATAGTTTCTTTTTTTGCTTCACTTACACTACTCTCCTTAATTGGTATATTCTCAGTTGCCTTAGTTTTTGTACTTTCTCTATATAAATTTGTGTCTAACTCTAAGTTATTGCTTTCTTCATTAAAAACAAAATTTTCTCCATAAATTACAGGAACAAAAAACTCTTTAGGTATTGATATAAACATGATTCCACCTCCTATGCATCATTAGATTCACAATATGCTTTAAAATATTCTCTTGGATATGAACATAGTGGGCATTTTATCGGTGCATTTGCACCTTCATATATATATCCACAATTCATACATACCCATTTTGAGTCTTTTGATCCGCTAAACATAGTACCATTTTCTATATCGTCATATAATTTTTTAAACCTTTTTGCATGCTCCTCTTCAACTTCTCTTAATTCTTTATAAAAATCTGCAATTTCAGTAAACCCTTCTTCCCTTGCCTCTTTTTCAAACTTAGCATAAATATCATTAGCTTCCTCTGTTTCCCCACATATAGCATCCATTAAATTTTCCTTTGTTGAACAGATAAGGTTAAGAAAATCACCATACACTTTTCTTGCATGAGCTAATTCATTTTCTGCTGTAATATCAAAAACTTCTGCAACTTTTCTGTATCCTTCTTTTTTAGCCCTTTCTGCATATAAAGTATATTTATTTCTAGCCCTACTTTCTCCAGCAAATGTTCTATATAAATTTTTCTCTGTCTTACTACCTTTTAAATTCATTATAATCTCCTCTATAATATTTCTACTATTAAGTTATTCATAATTAAAAAAAATGCAACAAATAAAAATGACGGATTACGAATTGTGTAAAATAACTTTTCTAAAATCATCTTACTTTTCATCCTTAATCCATCATTTTTAATGTTAATATATTTTTTATTATTATTCTAACTATTTAATTTACTGATACTCTTCTATCATTATCACAAGTAATTTGTATTGCCCTACCCTCTTTAGTCTTGGTATTTAATACAACCTTGTGTCCCCATAAATCAAATAAATATTTTATAGTTTCTTTTGCATATATAAGTTCAAGTTCTCTTCCATCAAATACATGCTCTAAAGTCAATGTACCATCTTTCCTATTTAAATCAATTATTCTTATATAAGGTATACCACCTACGCCACAGTTATTAGCTATGGTATCTCTAATAGATTGCCATCCTTCTTCATCAGATACTTCATCAACAACAAACTCAAAGCTCTTTTTAGCATATTGGAATAATCCAAGCTCCCTACACAAATCTTGTGTTAAGTACTTTCTTAAGAAGGAATTATCTCTTTCAATATATCTAACTTCAAAGATTTTATCTCTTCCATACCTTTTTTCTATATCTTCAAAAACTTTAAATCCTATATAATATGGATTTAATCCTCCTAATATTGGAGCTATGACATCATTGTGGCGCTTTATAAACTCAAAATGTAATCCTTCTGGTAAATCTAAACTTTTAAGGATATTATAATGGCAATAGCTTGCCCATCCTTCATTCATTATTTTTGTTTCTATTTGAGGCATAAAGTACTCTGTTTCTCTTTTAACTATTTTTAATACACTTTTTTCCCACTCTTCTAAATTACCATACTTAATTATAAACCCAATAACATCATCACAAGGTTCAAGAGGTATCTTGCTTAAATCTGGCAAAGGTATTTCTGCAGTATCATCTAATGAATCTCTTCCCTCTATTTTTCTATTATACTCATTCATTAAATTTTCTTTTATTTCTTCTTGAGTTAATTCCTTCATTCCAACAACTCGTGGAATCTGAAATTTTAATGCATGTGCAGCATCTAATATTTTTTCTACTTTGCTATAACCTATATTAGGATTATTTATATATCCTCTTATTATTTCTGCATCAAGCTTAAACATTTCAACAGTATAATGAGCTTTTGTCCCTTCTCTAAATAATCTATTATTTTTAAAGAAATCATTATGACCATAAACATGAGCCATAGTCAATATCTGAAGTAATAATGTATTATCTTTCATAAGATATGCAATAGCCGGATTGGAGTTTATAACCATTTCGTATGGTAATCCTGTTAGATTCAAAGAATATAATGTCTTATTTTTCTCATATGCTTTACCATAGCTCCAGTGAGGATACTTTGATGGCATTCCAACATAAGATTCATAAGCTAGCATTTCATTAAATCCAATTATCTCAAACTCTTGTGGATAATAATCTAACCCAAATTCTACAGCTTTTTTCTCTATCTTTTCATCCCACTTTTCTAAATCTTTTAAAGTATACTCCACTATTACTCCTCCTTTAGCTCTTTACTAAGCATTAGCTTAAGCGCATCCCATAAATTCTTTTTTTCCTTAACAACTACAGATACAAATTTTTTATCTACTATTTCCTTATTAAATCTATAATACATAGTTGTTGAATAAGTTGATGGTAATAGTTCTGCATAACCAAACATATTGCTAATTTCACAAAGTTTTTTTACAGATTCAATTGCTCTTTCATTATCTTCAGACCAGTTATCTCCATCACTAGCATATACCGGATATATGTTCCACACTTCTGGTGAATACTTCTCTTCAATCAACTTAAGTGCAAGATTTAATCCGCTTGATATATACGTTCCTCCAGATTCAGCCTTATGGAAAAACTCATATTCATTTACTTGCTTTGCAATTGTTGTATGTGAAATAAATTCAAAGGCAATATTATTGTATTTCCTTCTTATAAAGGTAGATAGTACAAAGAAGAATGATCTTGCTAAATATTTTTTTGTACTATCCATAGATCCAGATACATCCATGATAAATATCATAACTGCATTACTTTCTTTTTTAGGTTTACTTTTAACTCTATAATATCTCATATCATCTTCTCTAAATGGAAACCTATCTATTTCTGGATCTAATCCTGCTTCTATAAGTCCTCTCTTCTTTCCTTGCTTACGTGCAGTTTTAGCCATAACTGTTCTCTTTTTAGCAAGTCTTGGGTTTATACCATGTCTTTGATATCCCCTTTTTCTACTTGCACTTTCAGTTATTATCTCTGAATATTTCTTTTTATCTAAATTAGGTAAATCTAAATCCTCTACTATATAGTCCATTAACTCTTCAAGTGTTATTTCAGTTTCATATATATCATCGCCCTCAGAGTTCCCGGCGCCCTTATTTCCTTTCTTACCACTTGAATCTGCACTGCCTAATTTATCTCCTCTTTTTTCTTCTCCTGTTCCTGTTGCAACACCCTTATTATTGCTACCAAATACAAATTGGTATTCTTTTATACCCCTAATGGGAATTTTAAATTTCTTATTTTTAGTCTCTCCAACTATACTTTCTTCAGAAAGTATATCTCCTAAATTTTCTTTAATGGATTTTTCAACTAATTGCCTATGACGTCTTCTATCTTCTATGCTTCTATCGTGTTCAACAGGATTTTCACTACTATCTCTAAATATAGCCATCCTTATCAATCCTTCCACAAATTGTTTGCTGCATATTTAAGAATTACATCACAACAATGTGAACAATATCCATTCCTTTGCATTTCTTCAACCATAGTATTATATTTTTCAGTTTGTTCTTTATCTCTAACTCTAGATTTTGTTATTATTCTAGATAAATCTTTTACAGATGCAATAAGTTTCTTTTCTATGGCTTCTTTTAATGGTTCATATGATGTATAATCAATTTTTGCTCCATTTCTAACTAAATAGAACATATAAGAAGTTACATCTGCTCTAAAGCCTTTACTTGAAGCTTCTGAAACACCTATTTGTTCTTCTATACTTCTCATAAATTCTTCATCTGGTTTTAATTCTTCACCAGTTTGAGCGTCTTTAATTCTAGTTTTATTAACAAAAGCTTCTGCATTATCAATATAATTATTGAAAAGACTTTCAGCTTGTTCTCTAAATGAATGAATAAATGCCTTAGTTATTTCTTTTTCTAAAATTTTATTATATTCCTTACGAATTGTATCTTGAATAAATCCTAGATATTTCTTCTTATCATCATTAGAAATATCCATATCCTTTACAGATTTAATTATACTTTCCATTATGCTTAATGGATTTATACAATCAAATTCTGAATTTGAAAGTGCATTATCAATAGCTTTAATAATAAATCTAGTACTAATACCTTTCATTCCTTCATAAGGACCAGCTTCTTCTCTAAGCTCAACTATATCAATTTTCTTTGTAGTTCCCTTTTCAACTAAGTCCTCACCATTATAAATTCTAAGTTTAGTCATAGGATCTACCTTAGCAGATGGTGATAATCTTGAAAGAATTGCAAACATTGATGCTATTTCAATTGTATGTGGTGCAATATGAGCCTTAAAATTACTCTTTCTTAATATTTTTTCATAAATCTTAATTTCTTCATCTAATTCTAAGCAATAAGGCACTTCTACCTTTACTATTCTATCTAAAATTGCTTCATTTGTATGATCTGATTTAAATTTATTCCACTCAGCCTCATTTGAGTGAGCAATTATTAATCCATCAAAATAAATCATTGAACCTTTACCTGGTGATGGTATAGATTTTTCTTGAGTTGCAGTTATTATAGTATGAAGATATTCAACATCATTCTTAAATACTTCTATGAATTCCACAAGACCTCTATTTCCAACATTAAATGCTCCATTAAGAGAAAATATTCTTGGATCGTCTTCTGGATACATATCCATTTTAGAAATATCTATAGAACCTGTAAGTATTGAAGTATCTTGGTTATTAGGATCAACTGGAGGAACAACTCCAATTCCCTTTCTTGATCTTATAGAGAAATTCTTTCTCTCTACAGGGAAATTTTCATATTCTCCATTAAACTCATGTATTAATCTGTATTTACATATAGGACATAAATCTCCTTCTATTTGAGTTCCCAACATATCATTAAACTTAGCTCTCAAATGATTTGGAACTAAATGTAATGGTTCTTCATGCATAGGACATCCTTTAATTGCATATATAGGTTCACAACCTACTAAAGCACTTTTTAATGCCTCTACTAAAGATGATTTTCCGGCTCCTACTGGCCCAACTAAATATAAAACTTGTCTAGCTTCTTCACCTTTCATAGATGCTGAATTTAAGTAATTTACAATTTTCATTATAACTTTATCAATTCCAAAGAAGTCTTCTTTAAAGTATCCGTATTTTTTAATAGTGTCATTTCCATATATTTTTCTTATTCTTGGATTTTCATCACCCTTTAATACCTCTACACCTTTGCTCATAATAAAATCATATAGTCTCTTATGAGAAAGCTTTGCTACGTCAGGATTTTCCTTAACTATTTCTAAATAATCCAAAAATGTTCCTTCAAACTTTTCATTGTTTCTACTCTCTCTATCTGTAATTATAAATTCCCTAAAGTTCATAAACTTATCCCTCCCCTTAATTTAGTATATTATTACTATAAATAGTTATATTACTATTTTTTTATTTAGACTTCTTTATATTTTTATATGATAAAATTTTATAAATATTATTGTTAATTTATCTTTTTATTGTTTTTTTAATAATCTTTGTCTTAAAATAATTTTTTGAGCAAAAAAGAGCCCACTTGTAAGTTCAGGCTCCTTTGACTTTCTTACTATAAATTATATTATTATTTATATTAATTAATTCCTTATATAAATATTTTTGTCTATGTACTATAATTTATAAGCTTATTTATTTTTTTGTTCTAGCATTAAATTTAATATTTCATGGCCATATTTTTCAAATTTCTTCTCACCCATACCTCTTATTTTCAATAGTTCTTCTTGATTTCTTGGCACTTTATTACTTAATTCTATAAGGGTTGCATCTGAAAAAATTATATATGGCTTAATACCTTCTCTTATTGCTGTATTTTTTCTCCATCTCTTAAGCGTATTGAACAATAAATTATTCATTACTTTTTCTTCATTTTCAGTAGTTAATTTTAATAAAACCTTCTGCTCTGATTTAAGCACTCTATATGATTTTTCATTAAGTTTTAACATTGAATATGTTCCTTCCTTTAAGCTAACATACTCAAAATCTATTAATGCCTTTATTAAATCTCTTATAAATTTACTACTATAATCCTTCATTATTCCATAAGTGGATAATTGATTTAATTTGTCATTAACTATTTTAGGTCCTATCATTCCTCTTAATACATCTATCAATACAGCTATCCCATATTTTTCTCTACTTCTATATACACAAGATAATATCTTTTGTGCTTCTATAGTATAGTCTCTAAGCTCATCATTTTTTAAGCAATTACTGCAATTTGTGCAATATTCCTTTGCACCTTCTTCTCCAAAATAGTTTAATATAAAAGCCCTAAAGCATCCTTTATTTTCACAAAAATCTATCATACTTTGTAACTTTTTAATTTCAATTTCTTTTCTATTTAATTGAACCGTTGTGTAAATTAAATATTCTAGAGTTCTTATATCACTTCTATTGTATAAAAGGTAACATTCAGAATTTTCTCCATCTCTACCGGCTCTACCTATTTCTTGATAATAGCTTTCAATATTTTTAGGCATTGTAAAATGAATTATATATCTTACATTACTTTTATCTATTCCCATTCCAAAAGCATTAGTAGCAATCATTATATTAGAATTTTCATTTAAAAACTCTTCTTGATTATACTCTTTTTCATCATCTCTTAATCCACCATGATATCTTAAAACATTATATCCTAAATCTTTTAAATAATAATATAATCCATCTACTTCTTTCCTCGTTGCACAATAAATTATACCTGCTTTATCCTCTTTTTCCTTTATAATATCTTTAGTTAACTCAAGCTTATCCTCTTCAACATATACTTTAATCAATAAATTTTCTCTATCAAAACTACCTATATATGTATAAGGATTTCTAAGCCCTAAGAGATTAACCACATCTCTTCTAACCAACTTAGTAGCTGTTGCTGTAAAAGCAGTAACTACAGGTCTTCTATCCAAAGAACTAATAAAATCTGCTATTAAGCTATAACTTTTTCTAAAGTCATGTCCCCACATTGATACACAATGAGCTTCATCTATGGCTACTTGACTTATGTTAAGTTTTCTTAGCTTTCTTTTAAAGAATTCATTTTCTAATCTTTCTGGTGCTATATATAAAAGCTTTACTTTTCCAGTAAAACATTTATCCATAATTACATCAATGGCTTCTAAAGATTGACTACTATTTATATATTCTGCATTTATTCCACTCTCATTTAAATTATCTACCTGATCTTTCATTAATGAAATAAGTGGAGATATAACTATAGTTACACCTTTAAATAAAATTGCAGGTACTTGATAACAAATAGATTTACCTCCACCAGTAGGCATTATACAAAAGCTATCTCGTCCTCTTAAAATGTTATTTATAATTTCGTACTGTCCTTTTCTAAAAGAATTATATCCATAGTATTTATTTAAAACATCAAAAATAACATTCATTATCCTCACCCACCTAAACATTTATTATATTAATTTTAATTCAATACAATAAGTTTTGCCAACAGCATAATATTTTTATAATATTTTTTTTTCTATTGACTTAATAATAATATCATAATATAATAATTCTTGCCTGCTGAAGTGGCGGAACAGGCAGACGCACAGGACTTAAAATCCTGCGGTAGCGATACCGTACCGGTTCGATTCCGGTCTTCAGCACCAAAAGAACTTCAATAATAATTGAAGTTCTTTTTTTTGTTCTTTATTATTTTTTATCTAAATCCGAAAACTCCATTTGAACCATATAATCTAATGAATTTCCCACTATACTATCTTCTTTTTCACTTACTTCAACTGTTCTTAATGGTAAAGTTATAATAACTGTTGTTCCCTTATTTAATTCACTTTCTAACTGTATACTACCTTTATGTAAAGTTATTAATCCCTTCACTATAAATAACCCTAACCCACTACCCTCATTTTGTCTTATAAATCCTTCATTGAAATCTGCTCTTTTAAATTTTTCAAATATATGATTTTTATTTTCTTCAGACACTCCTATACCATTATCTTTAATTTTTATAATTATACTACTCTCTTTTCTTTCTACTGATACCAGTATAGTTCCACCATCGTTAGTGAATTTAATGGCATTAGATAAAAGATTTAGTATAACTCTTTCAATTTTAATTTTATCTATAGCCGTAATTATTTCCTCTTCATCTGTATCAAAAATAACTTGTATATTATACTTTCTTGCTAAATCAACAATATTTAATGTAACATCTTCAACTACTTCAACTATATTTTCATTTTTAAACTGTGCATCAACATATCCCATTTCTAATCTATTTACATCTATAAGATTATTTATATATTTTCTAAGCCTATTGGAGTTTTTCATTATATAATCTAACTTTTCTAAAAAAAACATTTTATCATATTTGTTCTGTTTTACATTAATTTTAAGTAAATTAGTAGCATTAATTATTATATTTAACGGAGTTCTAAGTTCATGAGATATAGTTACTATAAAATCTGTCTTTACCTTTTCTCTTTCTATAGATTCTATTAATAACAAATTGTTTTTTTTCATTCTTTTTCTATTAATAACTAATGAATATATCAATACTACAATTCCAGTTATAAACAAAGCTATTAAACTATAAATTATTATAATCATATATTTAGGTAATAATATATTATAAAATTTCTTGTTTATATAAACAGTATCCTTTGGTAGTCTTAATGGATTTATATTATATTCTCTAATAGATTTAAAATTGAAAACAGGCACACTAAAAGTATCATGTGGTGGAACTATATTGTATATATTATTTCTAGCTATAATACTTTCTAAAATATTATTAATTAATGTTCCAAGTTTATATCCATCATTAACTATTCCACCAATAGCTCCAGCTTCAACATATTCTTCAAGAGTTGTATAAATAGGTGCTTTAGTTAATTTTTTTATATTACTAATAAGCACTTCTGGTTTTATATTTTCATTATTTTCAATATTTTTATATGTACATCCTAATAAAATTGCAGAGTTTTTATAATCTATTTTCTTAACTTCCTCTAAAATATCTTCGAAATAAACACTTCTTACAACATTTACATTATATGGTTTTTCCGCGAATTCAATTGAATTTTTAATATTTTCATTTATTGTGTAAGAATAAATGCTATTATCTAAAAGCAAATAAATATTATCTATTTTTTTACCTGCAGTTAACATTATATTTACCATTGGTAAATTATCTTGATATTCTATAATTCCTGTAATATACTCACTTTCTTCATTTGTTAATGATATATTATTATTTACTCCTGCAAAAATTATTGGTTTTTTATAGGTAAATAATTCTTCATTAAATAAATTACTTCTAACTAATTGAAATGCTTCATCATCTAGAGTTATTATATAATCTATATTGTTATAATATTTAAGATTAAGTAAATTAATAAAGCTACTATCATATTCTTCACTTGATAACACTTTACTATCTAAAAATTCTACTTTTATAGAGTGTTCCTTTTTCGCTGAGTTCTGTAATCCATCAATTACTGAAGTTTCCCAATTATTATTTATCGAATAAGAAGCTATTACAAGAATTTTTTTACCGTCATTAAAATTGACTTTGCAATTATATATTTCGTATGGTATTAAAGCGAAAAGTATAAATAAGTTTAATATTACAATTAATATTTTTTTATTACCCATAACTAGCTACCCCTATACTTAAATCATTTTACTTATATAATGTGTATTTTTAATGATAAATATATAAAAACATTAAAATATCTTGAAAATAAATAATGAGAATATATCAAATTAGATTTTGATATATCCTCATTATCAATAAAAAGCACTTCTATTTTATTTTAATAATTTATCAATATTTAATAAGCTACTATCTTTATTTATAGCTCCAATATAGTACTCTATCCCTTTACTAACAGCTCCAAAATCACCATGCCCATCAGAACCAGCAGTTATTATTAAATCATTTTTCTTACAAAACTCCAAACATGTTTCTGTCATTAATTCACTATTAGCTGGATAGTAGCATTCCACTCCATCAATACCAAGGTTCTTTAATATATCTAATTTTTCTAAAATTTCTTCCTTAGTTTTATCTTTATAATAGTTGCAAGGATGTGCTAGTACCACATATCCACCGGCTTCATGTGTAACTTCACATACCTCTTTTACACTTGGAAAATCAAATTTTTCATGACCACATTCATATTGTCCATAAAATTTCATTCCATCAAATAGTCCTTCTGTTATATTTCTTTCTAAAAGGTAATGTATCCCCTTCCAACCACCTTTTCTTCTATCATATTCATAAGAATCATAATCTTCTATAGATATGTTTTCATAATCATTAGCCATCTTTTTAATAAGTTCTTCACTAGTTTTAAGTAAAGTTCTTTTTGCTTCATTTACCAAATTGATAAATCTTTCATTATCATTAAACTTATAAGCTAATAAGTGAACTAAATGCCCTTCAAATATAGAATCTATTTCTACCCCTCTTATAGCTATTATTCCATTCTTTTCAGCTTCAGCTTTAAACTCATTATAAGAATCTAAAACATCATGGTCAGTTATTGCAATTATACCTAATCCTTTGCTTTTAGCATCCTCAACAACCTCTTGTGGAGACATAGTTCCATCTGAATAATATGTGTGTATATGTAAATCTACCAACATAACTTTCCCTCCTTAGTGTAATCTTACTATATTTATTAATAAGTATTAAACGCTTACTCTAAACTAGTAATATTAGATATATTTTATATATTTACTTATAAATTGTCTAGTTAAAGCGTTATAATTACCTTCTTAAAAGTTAATTTACATAATTTTTTGTTTTCTTTCTTATTAATTTAAGGTATAATAACCAATGGAGAATAAAAACGATATGGTATTGTTAATAAAATAACATTCTAATTTATCTAATTATATTCCCAATAAATTTAAATTGAAATATACGGAGGTATTGCCATGTTAGTTTCAGCTAAAGAAATGTTAAACAAAGCAAGAGAAGGAAAATATGCTGTTGGTCAATTCAACATTAACAACTTAGAATGGACTAAAGCTGTTTTATTAACTGCTCAAGAAAATAACTCACCAGTAATCTTAGGAGTATCTGAAGGTGCTGGAAAATATATGTGTGGTTACAAAACTATCGTTGGAATGGTTAACGGTATGTTAGAAGAATTAAACATAACTGTACCAGTTGCTCTACACTTAGACCACGGTAGCTATGAAGGATGTTACGCTGCTATGGAAGCTGGATTCTCTTCAGTAATGTTCGATGGATCTCACTATGCTATAGAAGAAAACATTGCTAAAACTACTGAATTAGTTAAAGCTACTGCAGAAAAAGGATTATCTTTAGAAGCAGAAGTTGGTTCAATCGGTGGAGAAGAAGATGGAGTTGTTGGTAAAGGTGAAGTTGCTGATGCTCAAGAATGTAAATCAATTGCTGATTTAGGAGTTACTATGTTAGCTGCTGGTATCGGAAACATCCACGGAAAATACCCAGAAAACTGGCAAGGACTTGCTTTTGATGCTTTAGAAGAAATCAACAACGCTTGTGGAAACATGCCATTAGTATTACACGGTGGTACTGGAATTCCAGAAGAAATGATTAAGAAAGCTATCTCTTTAGGAGTTTCTAAAATCAACGTTAACACTGAATGTCAATTAGCATTCCAAGAAGCTACAAGAGCTTACATTGAAGCTGGAAAAGATAAAGAAGGAAAAGGATTTGACCCAAGAAAGTTATTAAATCCTGGATTCGAAGCTATCAAAGCTACAGTTAAAGAAAAAATGGAATTATTCGGATCAATCAATAAAGCTTAATTCCTATAAATATAAAAAGAGCACAAAAGTGCTCTTTTTATTTAACTTTTAAATGAATACCGTATTTTATCACAATCTTCTATAGATTTTGAAGTTATCTCATGTATCTCATCTATTATATATTTATATAAAGTCTCATCTTTATTATATTCATAATCTCCTTCATCCATAAATTCTTTTTCAAATTTTACTACAGCCATTTCTTTAGAAATTATAAATACTAGTGTTGAGATTAAAATAGCTTGAACCATTTCACACTTATTTTTACAGACACTCACTCCTACAGATAATATACACTCATAAATACAATCTAATATTTCTTTATCTAATACTATATTATTATCTTGTATATAAAACTCACTATACCCCTCAGTAATATAGTATCCCTCATCTTCAACTATTAAAATTATATTATTTTTCTTTGAAAAATCTCTATACTTAAAGTTAGTATCTATATTATAAATTTTACTATTATCTTGTACTTTAATTAACGCTTCAATTTGGCTTTTTGTTCCCTTTATAATTCCTATCTTCCCTCTATTTAAAAAGCTTAATACTAAATTTCTTTTGTATATTACTGAATCTATTCCTTTAGCATCCAATATCACTACCGCTTGTTTACCTAAATTAATTAATAATTTTTCTAAATTAAAACTTTCTTCTTCATTTAAAGATTCCATAAAAATTAATAATGTATTTATTGATTTTATATCCTTTTTATTATCTTTTGATATAAAACTAACCTTTCCATTATAATTCATTATTATATCTTTAATTACTCGAATATTTTCTGAGTTTGAAAAGCAAATATTAGGCAATATCTTCTTTTGCAAGCCTAAAATATAATCAATAGATTCCTTACTAAGCTTCATAAGCTTTTCCCCACTTTATATCCATAGTGCAAATTTGCCTACTATCATAATATTCGACAATTTTCACAACGTGCATAATTTAGTTAAATTGCAAACTTTTCATCATTATGCTTGTTTACAACATACCTTTACTCTTCTCCGAAGACTTTTTTACGTAGGATAAGTCCTGCTTTAGTAACAGCAACTCCTCCCATTGCAGTTTCTCTTAACTCCGATGGTAAACTCTTTCCTACTCTATACATAGCTGAAACTGTATCATCAAAAGGTATTTTACTACTTACTCCTGCCATAACTAAATCTGCTGTACATAATGCACTTATTGCTCCTGCAGCATTTCTTTTTGCACATGGAATTTCAACTAGTCCAGCTACTGGGTCACATACAAGGCCTAAGATATTTTTAAGTACTATTGCAGCGGCATCTAAACTCATTTCTGGTGTTCCACCCATCATTTCAACTACTGCTGCTGCACCCATAGCTGCCGCTGATCCACACTCTGCTTGACATCCTCCTTCTGCTCCTGAAAGAGTTGCATTCATACCAATTATCATTCCAACTGCAGCTGATGCAAATAAGGCATCTATAAGCTCTTCATCAGTTTTACAAAGCTTTTCCCCTGCTGATAATATTACTGCAGGTAATATACCACAAGATCCTGCTGTAGGACATGCAACTATTCTTCCCATTGCTGCATTAACTTCTGATGAAGATAATGCCATTGCCATTGCTTTTACTGTTACATCTCCAGTTAAAGTTTCTCCCTTTTCTAAGTACTTCTGTACCCTATATCCATCTCCGCCAATAAGACCACTTAAAGAATTAACTTCCTTTTCCCTACCTTCAGTGGCACCATCTTTCATAACCTTAAGATTTTTTGCCATTTTTTCATATACTTCTTCTCTTGAAAGCTCTTTATCTCTCATTTCAATTCTAATAGCATATTCACTTAATGATATATTTTCTTCCTTGCAAATCTTTAATAATTCTTCACCAGATCTTGCTAGCATCTTATTCACCATCCTTAATTGGGTTAATCATTATAACTTTATTTATACCTTCTATTGCTTTAACATTACCTATTATTTCTGGTGTAACTTCATGGTCAACTTCAAATACCATTGTTGCATCTTTACCTTTTTGATTTCTAAAAACCTTCATAAATGCAATATTTATATCATTATCATATAAAAGTGATGTCACTTTAGAAACTACACCTGGTACATCTTTATTAGATACAATTATTGTTGGATATGCACCTGTAAAGTTAACTGAATTTCCATTAACCTCATTAACTTCTATACTTCCTCCACCAATAGATGAACCAACTAACTCATATACGCACTCTTCTCCCTTTATAAGAAACTTAACTGTATTTGGATGAACATCTCCTAAATCTGCTTCTTTAAATCTAATTTTAAGCCCTTTTTCTCTAGCTATTTCTAAAGAATCTCTTAATCTTAAATCACTTGGTTCCATTCCTAATATTCCTGCAACTAATGCTCTATCAGTTCCATGCCCTTTATATGTTTTTGCAAAAGATCCATGCAATAAAAACGTAACTTCTTTTATGTCTCCACCAGCAACAGCTCTTGCAACTTTTCCAAGTCTAGCTGCTCCAGCAGTATGAGATGATGACGGTCCAACCATTATAGGACCAAGTATATCAAAAACACCTACACTTTTCATTATGTAAATCCTCCTTAAATTGTTTAATAGCTTTAAGCTAGTAGTTAGTAGTTTAACAATAATTTATAATAAACTATATTTTTAATAATTCAAATAAAATTTCTAACTTATTTTATTAAATCTACTAACGACTAACTCTTAGCATCTAACTTTAATTATTATTAGTATTTATAAAAAATACTTCCTCCAATAAACTCTCTTAAAATAGAATTTTCTGGCACAATATTCTTTTCTACCTCTCTAAAGAACCCTAAAAATGATTTTAATCTTTTAGCTTCCTCATAAACTATACTATCCTTTTCTATTTTATCAAGCTCTTTTAATGCATATTTTTTTAATACACTTAATTCATATACTAATGTTGAATTGAACATCACATCTGCTTCTTCTTGATAAACAAAAATATTTTTTTCTTCTCCACGTTTAATCTTAGGCCACATTTTTAATGTATCTTCTGCACCATGTCCTCTTGATAATGAATCTCTAACTATTCTTCTAATTTTTCTAACATCAGTAGTTGTTATTCTATTGTGATTATCTAAATTTAATTGTGTTAATGCTGATATATAAATTTTAAATTTATATATTTCATCAATATGTGAAGTTAAGATTGGATTTAGCCCATGAATACCTTCAATTATAACTACTCCATTTTTAGGCAACTTGACTTTTTTTCCTACCCACTCTCTTTCTCCTTTTTTGAAATTAAACTCTGGAATTTCAACTTCTTTTCCTTGTAATATTAAACTTAAATGCTTATTAAATAGTTCTACATCTACAGAACCAATGGTTTCAAAATCATACTCTCCATTTTCATCTATAGGAGTTTGATCTCTATTAACAAAATAATCATCTAGAGATATTGGAACCGGAATTAATCCATTTACTCTTAACTGTATTCCCAATCTATTTGCAAATGTAGTTTTTCCTGAAGAACTTGGTCCTGCTATTAAAACTAATTTAATCTCATTTCTTGATTGAATTTTATCTGCTATTTCTGCAATCTTCTTTTCATGTAATGCTTCTGATATCATTACTAAATTTGCAAGCTCTCCATTATCAATCTTAGAATTTAAAGAAGCTACAGTTCCTACTTCTAATATATTAAGCCAATTCTCTGTCTCTCTAAATATTTTTGTTATTTTTCTTTGCTCAACAAATTCTGATAATGTAAATTTTTCATAATCATTAGGTCTTCTTAAAATAAATCCATTTTCATAATATATTAAATCGAAAGCTTTTATAGCACTAGTCTTTCGTGCTATATGACCATAAAAATAATCATATCTTCCTTCTAATTCATAAAGGTTTACTTCCTTTAAATCAACTTGTTCTAATAATTGTACCTTATCATACATTTTATATCCCTTAAATATTTTTATAGCCTCTTCTTTAGTTACTTTAATCTTATTAATAGGCAAATCTCTTTGTATTAAATCTTCCATCTTCTTTTTTATTTCTTCTACATCTTTTTCATCAAGAGGTTTCTCTTTAAAAATTTCTCCGAATATTCCTTTACCTACACTATGTTGAATTGTAATAACTGAATTTGGAAATAAATCCAAACTTGCCTTAATAAAAATAAATTGTAATGTTCTTATATATTTTTTCTCTATTTCGTCACTATTATTTAATAAACCAACTTTTTGTTCCATAAATACTCCACCCTTCTAAACTCTTTATATAATAAAATTTATAATTAAATCATTTAATGAATATTAGAACCTTTTCTCTTATGTTTTAAGAATAAATTCTCTTTATTTTATTATATACTGCTTTAAAAATTATTCTATTGTTTTATAAATTTTAATTATTATATTTTTTTACCACGGTGTTATCTAGGGAGAATAAAAGTATCAAATTTACAAATACTTTTATAGAGGTGATTACTATGTTTATTGTTCTTATAAGAACTGCAATACTTTATTTCTTAGTAATACTTGTAATGAGATTGATGGGCAAAAGGCAAATTGGAGAATTACAGCCATATGAATTTGTAATAACAATAATGATATCTGATTTAGCTGCACTTCCAATGCAAGATACTAGGTTACCTTTAATTCTTGGAATAATTCCTATTGTAACCTTGCTTTTTATAAAAACTATTCTTACTCAATTACAACTTAAAAGTCAGTTTGCTAGGAAATTTTTAGAGGGAGAACCTTGTATTCTTGTCTGCAAAGGTAAAATAAATTATAAAGCCTTAAAGAAGCAACAGATTAATTTAGATGAACTTATGGAAGAGCTAAGACTTGCTGGATATTTTGATTTAAACGAAGTTGAATATGCAATTTTAGAAAATAATGGTCAACTTTCATTTTTAACTTCTCAAAGTAGTAGCTCTAGTAGTGGTGGCTCTAGTGATACTTCTTGTAGTTGTAATACTCAACCTACTTCTTCTGGCAGTCAATCATCATCCTCTCAAAGTAATTCTAGTGACAGTACTAATACTAACAGTAGTAGTAGCAACTCTACTACACCTCCTAAACTTCCTATTATTTACGTGTTAGATGGTCATGTAAATAAAAATTCTCTTACTACTAGTGGCAAAAATAAACATTGGATTTTACATGAATTAAAAAAACATCATATAAATGCAATTGAAGATGTATTAATAGCTATGACTGACACTCAAGGAAAGTTTATTTATCAATTATATGATGATTATCCTGATAAAGGTAAAAAAGGAGATAGCAAATGAAGAATTCTATAATTTCTTACTGTATATTTATTGTGTTAATTGCTTTTTTAACTTATGCTGATATTAATTTTAAGCATCTTTGTACAGATATAATAGATATGTGTGATGAAATGGAAGAAACATTGGACACCTCTTCTAAAGAAGAAAATTTTAATAATGCTATGGATATTTTTAACTTGATACAAACTAAAGGTTCACTTGCTTCTATTTATATAAATCATGTTGATTATGATGTTATGTTAAATGAAGCACTTAAATTAACTGTATATATAGAAAAAGATGATGAAAGTGAAACTGAAGCATCTCTTCATTTATTAAAATTTAGCACTGAACACATGAAAAAGTTACAGGTTCCTAATATTGAAAATATCTTTTAAAGTAAAGTTGGGAATGCTATATAGCATTTCCAATTTTACTTTTTATTTTTATCATATAATAGTTTTTATAAAAATTTACTCAGTATATTAATACATTTATGTTATAAAAATAAGCTATTATAATTGATTATCATACATCTCATTTCTATGCTAATCATCTAGTTTAAAGACAATCTCTTATAATATAACATAAAAAAATTCGTTTACATACTTTCAATTCAGTTTATGCATATTAATACCTTTTTTTAGTATAAAAAAATATTTTATGCATTTTTACATTTTTCTGTTGCATATTTATTCACTTATATGTATAATCATAAATATCAAATATTGGTATTTATTTCTTGGGGATAATTTAACTAAATACCTGTATTACAAATTTTATTATTTTATTTTGATGTTAAAACTTAAAAGTTAAGCATATAAGTTTATCTATAAATAAAAATTTAATAACTTATTTTCAATTCACCTCTTAACTATTAACTTTTAACTCTTATTTAAATAAAAGGGGGCTTTTAAATATGAAAAAATTTAATAAAGTAGTTTTAGCTTATTCAGGAGGACTTGATACATCAATAATAATTTCTTGGCTAAAAGAAACTTATGGCTGTGAAGTTATTGCCGTAGTTGGTAATGTTGGTCAAACTGATGAACTAGAAGGTTTAGAAGAAAAAGCATTAAATACTGGAGCATCAAAAATTTATATTGAAGATTTAACAAAGGAATTTGTTTACGATTATATATTCCCTACCCTTCAAGCCGGGGCAGTTTATGAAGGGAAATATTTACTTGGAACTTCTTTTGCTAGACCTTTAATTGGAAAGAGACTTGTAGAAATTGCAGAGAAAGAAAGTGCTGATGCAATTTGTCATGGTTGTACTGGTAAAGGAAATGACCAAGTTCGTTTTGAACTTGCAGTTAAAAATTTCGCACCTGAAATGCCAATTATAGCACCATGGAGAATTTGGGATATTAAATCTCGTGAAGAAGAAATAAAATATGCTTTAGATAGAGAAATTCCAATAAAAATTACTTATGAAACTAATTATAGTAAAGATAAGAACTTATGGCATTTAAGTCACGAAGGTTTAGATTTAGAATTTCCTGAAAATGAACCTAAGTACGATAAAATCTTAGAAATGTGTAATACATTAGAAAATGCACCAAACAAAGCAACTTATATTACTTTAACTTTTGAAAAAGGTATTCCTGTTGCTTTAAATGGAGTGAAAATGGATGGTGTTACATTAATTCAAGAATTAAATAAAATTGGTGGAGAAAATGCTATAGGAATTATGGATATGGTAGAAAACAGACTTGTTGGAATGAAATCAAGAGGTGTTTATGAAACTCCTGCTGGAACTATTCTTTATAAAGCTCATGGCGATTTAGAAGAAATTTGTCTAGATAAAGCTACTCATCACTTTAAGCAAACTATCGCTTTAAAATTTGCTGATTTAGTTTATAACGGAGAATGGTTTACTCCTCTTCGAGAAAGTCTTTCAGCTTTTGTTTCTAAAACTCAAGAAACTGTAACTGGTGAAGTTAAACTAAAATTATACAAAGGAAATATTGTTAATGCCGGCATGAAATCTCCTTATTCCTTATACAGCGAAGAATACGCTACTTTTGGTGAAGATGGTGTATATAATCAAAAGGATTCTGAAGGATTTATAAATCTTTACGGTTTACCAATAGTGGTAAATTCAAAGATGAAAGAATCTGTTAAGGACTTAGATAAATAATATGAAACTTTGGGGTGGAAGATTTAAGTCAGGAGTTAATGAGTTAGTTAATACTTTTAACTCCTCTATCTCAATAGATTCAAGAATGTATAAGGAAGATATAGAAGGAAGCCTTGCTCATGTAAAAATGCTTGGAGCTCAAGGAATTATTCCTCTTAAGGATAGTGAAAAAATAATAGCTGGTTTAATAGAAATTTCAAAAAGAATTGATAATGGAACTATAGAAATTGATAATGCTTCTGAAGATATTCATAGTTTTATAGAAAGTATATTAACTTATTATATCGGTGATGAAGGTAAAAAATTACATACCGGAAGAAGTAGAAATGATCAAGTTACATTAGATACTAAGATATATTTAAAAAAATATATAAAAATAATAATTGATGAGCTTTTAAAACTTCAAGAAACTTTATTAGAAAAAGCAAACTCTAATATAAATACAATAATGCCTGGATATACCCATATGCAAAAGGCTCAACCAATAACTTTTGCTCATCATCTTTTAGCTTACTGTGAAATGTTTAAAAGAGACATAGGCAGACTTTTTGATTGTTTTAAAAGATTAGATGAAATGCCACTTGGAAGTGGTGCTTTAGCAACTTCTACTTATCCGTTAGATAGAGAGCTTGTTGCAAAAGAATTAGGTTTTTCTAAAATTACACTTAATAGTTTAGATTCTGTTTCTGATAGAGATTATGCTATAGAAATATTATCTGATCTTTCATTAATAATGATGCATTTATCTAGATTTTCAGAGGAGATTATACTTTGGTGTACTGGAGAATTTAATTTTATAGAACTTGATGATGGATATAGCACTGGAAGTAGCATAATGCCTCAAAAGAAAAATCCTGATGTTGCTGAATTAGTTAGAGGTAAGACAGGACGTGTCTATGGTAATTTAATGACACTACTTACTGTTATGAAAGGAATACCACTAGCCTATAATAAAGATATGCAAGAAGATAAAGAAGCTTTATTTGATGGATTAGATACTGCTCTTCTTTCATTACAAACCTTTAACGGAATGATTAAAACTCTGAAAGTAAAAAAAGATAATATGAAAAAATCTGCAGCTGGTGGATTTACCAATGCTACAGATGTTGCTGATTATCTTGTAAAAAAAGGTATGGCATTTAGAAATGCTCATGAAGTTGTAGGAAAAATAGTTCTCTATTGTATAGATAAAAACATTTCTATAGATGATTTATCTATAGATGAATTTAAAGACTTTTCTCCCATATTTGAAGAAGATATATATAAAGCAATAGATTTATTAACTTGTGTTGAAGAAAGAAGTGTTATTGGGGGCCCTAGTTCTTCATCAGTTAAAATACAAATATCCGCTTTAGAAAAATTTATAAAAGAAAATAAGGAGAATTTATCATGTTTAAAATAGGAATAATTGGGGCTACAGGTTATGTTGGCGTTGAATTATTAAGGCTTTTATTAAATCATGATAAAGTTACAGTTGCTGCTATCTCCTCTTCTACTTTTAAAGATGAGGAGATAAGCTCTGTGTATAAGAGCTTTTTTAATAAAACAAATTTAATCTGTGAAGATATAGATGATGTTATTGATAAATGTGATGTTGTCTTTACTGCTCTTCCTCATGGTTTAAGCGAGGAAATTGCAAATAAAGCTATTACTAAAAATAAAAAAATCATAGATCTTGGAGCTGATTTTAGATTAGACTCTGAAGAAGAATATAAAAAATGGTATGGAAAAACTTTTTTAAATAAAGAACTACATAAGTATAGTATTTATGCTTTACCTGAATTTAATGGTGATAAAATTAAAGATTTTAATATAATTGCAAATCCTGGTTGTTACCCTACTAGTATTCAACTTGGACTTATGCCTTTACTTGAAAATAATTTAATTAATACGAAAAATATTATCTGTGACTCTAAATCTGGTATTACCGGTGCAGGAAGAAGTCTATCACTTAAAAGTCATTTTTCAGAAGCTAATGAAAACTTTTCTGCTTATGCTATCGGTAGCCATAGACACTCCCCTGAAATAGAGCAAGCTCTATCTCATATTGCTAATGATAATGTTGAAGTAACGTTTACCCCTCACTTACTACCTATAAATCGTGGAATATTATCTACTATTTACTGTGAAACAAAAAATAAACTTACCTTAGAAGAAATCCATGAAATATATACAATTAGATATAAAAATAAAGACTTTGTCCATGTATTACCACTAGGCGAAACTGCTGAAATTAAGCATGTTAAATATACAAATAATTGTCATATATCACTACATCAAAATTATAGAAAAGATAAATTAATAATAATTAGTGTTATAGATAATATGGTTAAAGGTGCTGCTGGACAGGCTATTCAGAATATGAACTTATTGCTAGGACTACCTGAAAATTTAGGACTTACATTAATAGCACCTAGCTTTTAATAAATTTTCTTAATTTAAAACGATTGGATGTGTGTTTTTATGATTAAAATAGATGAAAATCTAACAGTGGTATCTCCTGCTGGTTTTAAAGCATCAGGAATTCACTGTGGTTTAAAAAAGAGTTTACTAAAAAAAGATTTAGCTCTTATATATTCTGAAACTCTAGCTAATTCTGCTGGTGTTTACACCAAAAACAAAGTAAAAGGTGCTCCTCTTACTGTAACTAAAAAGCATTTAACTAATAAAAAATCTCAAGCAATAATTATAAATAGTGGTAACGCTAATACATGTACCGGTGATGATGGATTAGCTAAAGCTAATAAAATGACTAGTCTTTGTGCTAAGGCCTTAAATATAAAAAATGATGATGTATTAGTTGCATCTACTGGTGTTATTGGAGTTCCACTTAATATAGATGCTATAAAAGATGGAATACCTTCATTAGTAACTAACTTATCTTGCAACAACTCTTCTGCTAAAGATGCCTGTAGTGCAATTATGACTACAGATACTGTAATGAAGCAAGCTGGTGTTGAAATAGAGATTCAAGGTAAAAAAATAACAATTGCTGCTATGGCTAAAGGTTCTGGTATGATTCATCCCAACATGGCTACAATGCTTTCTTTTATTACTACAGACCTTTCAATTTCTCCAATACTTTTAAAAGAAGCATTAAAAACTTCTGTTAATTTATCATATAACAGAATTAGCGTTGATGGTGATTCTAGTACTAATGATATGGTTTTAATTATGGCAAATAGTCTTGCTAATAATGAAACTATCCTTGAAAAAAATGATGATTTTAATTTATTCCTAGAAGCTTTAACTTTATTAAATATTTACCTTGCTAAAAAAATAGCAAAGGATGGTGAAGGTGCTACCAAACTTATAGAATGTACTGTAAAAAATGCACCTTCAATAGAAAATGCTGAGGTTCTTGCTAAAAGTGTAATTAATTCAAACTTAGTGAAAGCTGCCATATTTGGTAGCGATGCAAATTGGGGCCGAATCCTTTGTGCTTTAGGTTATGCCGATATCGAATTTGATCCTGAAAAAGTTGATGTAAGATTTGAAAGTTCTGCTGGTGAAATTGTAGTTTGTAAAAACGGATTGCCAACTAATTTCGATGAATCTAAGGCAAAGAAAATATTATTACAAGATGAAATTAAAATTTTAATAGACCTAAAATTAGGCTCATGTAAAGCAACCTCATGGGGATGTGATTTAACTTATGACTACGTAAAAATAAACGGCGATTATCGCAGTTAATTTAAACTGCCCGCGGGGTCAACCCATTTTTTTACATTGGTATTTCTATGGCTATTCATGCATTACACAGAGCAATTGTAAATATTTGTATTGACCCCTGGGGCAAAAAAGGAGGCTTATATGAATTATACTCAACATGCTAATGTATTGGTTCAAGCTTTACCTTATATTCAAGAATATTATGGTAAAACCATAGTAATTAAATATGGTGGTAATGCCATGATTAATGATGAATTAACTAAAACAGTTATAAATGATATTATCCTTATGAAATGTATAGGAATTAATCCAATTATAGTTCATGGTGGTGGACCTGATATTACTAATACTTTAGCTAAAATGAATTATAAAAGTAAATTTATAAATGGATTAAGATATACTGATGAGACTACTATATCTGTTGCTCAAATGGTCTTAGCAGGAAAAGTTAATAAAGACTTAGTTAAGCTTATTGAAATAAATGGTGGTAAAGCTCTTGGTTTATCTGGAATTGACGGCTCATTAATTAAAGCTAAAAAACTAGAAAAAGACGTAGATTTAGGTTATGTTGGTGAAATAACATCTGTAAATACTGATCTTTTAAAAATAGCTATGGATTCTGGCTATATTCCTGTTATATCTTCTATTGCTATTGGTGAATCTGATAGTAATAGCTATAACATTAATGCAGATACATGTGCATCTAAAATAGCAGCTTCACTAAAAGCTGAAAAATTAATTCTTTTAACAGATGTTCCGGGAGTAATGACTGATCCTTCAGATCCCTCTACTCTTATTTCAACATTACGATTACATCAAATTCCCAAATTAACTGTAGATAAAATTATTAAGGGTGGCATGATTCCTAAAATAAATTGTTGTGTTGAGTCTGTACGACTTGGCGTTAAAAAAGCGCATATAATTGATGGAAGAACTCCACACTCAATATTACTTGAACTTTTATCCGAAAAAGGAATTGGAACAGAAATATATTAGGGGGTATCTTTTAAATGAATTTAATAGAAGAATCAAATAAATATTTAATGAATACTTATTCTCCTATTCCTATAAGTTTTACTTATGGAAGTGGATCATATTTATTTGATAGTAATAATAAAAAATATATAGATTTCACTAGTGGAATTGGGGTTAATTCTCTAGGATATAATAATACAGCTTGGAAAAATGCAATTGTTTCTCAACTTAATTCTTTTCAACACTTATCAAATATTTTTACAAATACAACTACAATTAATTTAGCAAAAAAACTTACTAATCTTTCAAATATGAGCAAGGTTTTCTTTGCAAATTCTGGAGCTGAAGCTAATGAATGCGCTATTAAGCTTGCTAGAAAATATAGCTTTAACAAATATGGCAACCATAGAGGTACTATTCTTTCTTTAAAACAATCATTTCATGGTAGAACACTAGCAACACTAACTGCAACAGGACAAGATAAGTTTCACAATTACTTCTTTCCTTTTCCTAAAGGCTTTAATTATGTAAGTGCAAACTCTATTGATGATTTAAAAGAAAAATTAACATCTGATGTTTGTGGAATAATTATGGAAGCTATTCAAGGTGAAGGTGGTGTTCATCCTCTTAATAAGGAATTTGTTATCAAAGCTTGTGAACTAGCAAAAGAAAAAGATGTTTTAATCATCTTTGATGAAGTTCAATGTGGAATCGCTAGAACTGGAAATTTATTTGGATTTAATGAATTTGGTGCTAATCCAGATATAGTTACTTGTGCTAAAGGTTTAGGGGGTGGACTTCCTATAGGTGCAGTTTTATGCAACGATAAACTTTCAAATACTTTTGTTCCTGGCGATCATGGCTCAACCTTTGGTGGAAATCCAGTAGTTTGTGCTGGTGCCATTGAAGTATTAAATGAGCTGTGCAACACTTCATCTTATAATTCTATTTATAATAAAGGACAACTTATTAAAAATACTCTAACCGCTTCAAATCTTTCTATAATAAAAGAAGTTCGTGGATCAGGTTTAATGATAGGAATAGAAATAGATGGAGATTCTTCTGTATTCCAAAAGAAGGCTTTAGAAAATGGACTATTAGTTCTAACAGCAGGTAAAAATGTAATAAGACTACTTCCACCACTAAACATTTCAGAAGAAGAAATTGATGAAGGTTTAAAAATCTTAATTTCTTCATTAAAAAAACTTTAATATTAACTTTTTAACTAAACCAATTAAGTAATTAATCTAATAAAGGGGGCTTTATAAAATGAATAAAGATTTGTTACGTATGGATAATCTTTCAAAAGATGAAATATTAGATATATTAAATCTTGCAGATCAATTAAAATATGAAAAAAAACATGGTATAGAACATCCTTTACTTAAGGGAAAATCCCTAGGGATGATTTTTGAAAAGTCATCAACTCGTACTAGAGTTTCCTTTGAAGTCGGTATGTATGAGCTTGGTGGTAATCCATTGTTTTTAAGTTCTAAAGATTTACAAATAGGTCGTGGGGAACCTATTCAAGATACTGCTAGAGTTCTATCAAGATATTTAGATGGAATAATGATAAGAACATTCTCTCAAAAAGGAATTGAAATCTTAGCTGAAGCTTCTTCAATTCCAATTATCAATGGTCTTACAGACGATGAACATCCTTGCCAAATTTTAGCTGATTTAATGACTATAAGAGAAAAAAAATTAATTTTAGATGGTTTAAAGGTTGCCTATATTGGTGATGGTAATAATATGTGTAATTCTTTAATTGTTGGCTGTTTAACTTTAGGCATGCATATTAGCATTGCTAATCCTCAAGGTTATAAACCACCTAAATATTATATAGATAAAGGTAATGAATTAGCTCTTAAAAATAATGTTTCATTTACAATGACTAATTTACCTAAAGATGCGGTTAAAGATGCAGATGTAGTTATAACAGATGTATGGGCTAGCATGGGACAAGAATCAGAAGCTCAAAAAAGAATGATAGCTTTTAAAGGATATCAAGTAAACAAAGAATTAATGAGTTTAGCTAAAGATGATGCTTTAGTTCTTCATTGCCTTCCTGCCCATAGAGAAGAAGAAATAACAGAGGAAATTCTTGAAGCTCATGCTGATGAGATTTTTGAAGAGGCTGAAAATAGATTACATGCCCAAAAAGCAATTTTAGTAAAACTTCTATCAAAATAGTTTATACCTCAGCAGAAAGGGAATAATAATACCTTTTCTACTGAGGTATAAATCATTTTATTGTAGCTTTTCTAATTAATAAATTAGCTATAAAATATAAACCTATAAATAAAATACCATAGGTTAATAACTCTATAATTATATTATTATCAGTAAAATTTAAAATATCTTTAATTTTATTATTTATTTCATAAGGTACGACATCAAAATGCTCCATTATATTTCTTACTATCTTTGGCAAAAATATTAAAATAGTTATTGCTACTAACTTACCTAATTCATTTCTATTATAAAAAATGATTTCTATAACTAGTGCTAAAATATATACCATACAATAAATTAAAAATAAAAATATTATATTCTTTAACATTACATCTACACTATTATCCTGTATCCAAGTACTTGATGAAACTTTACCTTTAAAATTTCCAATGATAAATTCATAAAGACTAGGCATTTTTATAAAAGCATTTATTGCTCTATTTATAAATAAATCTGTTATTGCCATAGCCATTGATATTGGAAATATTGATAATATAATTCCTTTAATAAATGACTTCCTTGATATGTTATTGCTCTGTGCAAAATAGAACTTTCTTTTAAAAGTCTCCATACCATGTAATACAATAAAAAGTACTGTAAATATTTCTATGCCACCCATTATTACTTCTTCACTACCTATTGACCATCTTGTTATAAATAATAAATAAGCTAATAAAAAACCGTAAAATATTACTATTGGCTTAATCATATCCTCAATATTAAATTTTGAAACCTTTAAAATCTTATCCATATATCCTACTCCCTTATCTCTTAACCCGCTAAACCACTCACATAATACTTCTTATCTTTCCTTTATTTCAGCTGTTTTAATTAATCTATAAATACAACCTGATAAAACTATAAACATTAATATACAACTTAAAATAGCTAAATAAACATTTTGTGTTTTAATTCCAAGTACTCTTTCTAATACTTTAAACAATCCATAATTTAAATCTGAAGATAACCAAGTTATTAATATTCCTCCACCAATTACTGATACAGCTATTTTCATAAGTGTATTACATCTATAATAAATCAGATTAATAACAATTCCCAAAATATAAGCAAAGCAATAAAGTACAAAAGATAATAGTATTGTATTTACTACTGTTGTAAAACCATTACTTTGAATCCACTCAGTATGCAAAGCACCATTATCAAAATTTTTAAGTGCAGTATATCCCATATCATAAAGACTTGGAGAAGGTATAAATAAATTCATTACTCTATTTATAAGTAAATCAATTATTGCCATAATTATAGCAATAGGAAAAGCTGATAATATTACTCCACCTATAAAGCTTTTTCTAGATATATTATTACCTTGTGAAAAATAAAAGTTTTCCTTAAAAGAATTTAAACCACATACGAAAATAAAAATTATAGATGCAACTTCTAGTCCTGAAACACTGCCATTAGCATTTATAGCAAATAATGCAGCTAACGTTATCAAAAGTATACAATAAAATACCCCTGTGGCTTTTAAAATATCAATTACATTCATTTTTGCTATTTTTAAGCTTTTATCCATTTTACTTTTCCTCCTTACTAGTTAAATAAATGAATAGCTTTTGAAGCTCTACCTTTGAAAACTCTAATCCTAACTCCTCTGCTAATTTCTTATCCTCACTACATATTTCACCTAAAACAGTTGCTGCTTTAAAATTAGTTAAAGCTTCTATATTAACAATTTCTTTGGCTTTTATATACTTATCAACATTTTCACTAAGACCTGATACTGTATATACTTTATTTAACAATTCTTCAGCGTCTTCTGTATTTACTATACTTCTATCATTTAAAATAACTACATTTTCTATAATATTTGAAACTTCTTCTATAATATGAGTTGATAGAATTATTGTCTTTGGTTCATCAATATAGTTCTTCATTAATTCTTTATAAAACAACTCTCTATGATTAGCATCTAATCCTAACACCGGTTCATCAAATATAATAATTTCTGCTCCTGATGCCATAGCTATTATAATTTTTGCTATGGAACAATACCCTGTAGATAAATTTTTCATCTTTTTATTTATATCAAGTTCAAATTTTTTTGCCAATTCTAAAGCATATTCCATATGAAAATTCTTATAAAATTCCGATGTCCACTTTAAAATCTTCTTTACCGTATAACTTTCTGGGAATAAATTTCTTTCAGTCATAAAATATATTTTTTCTAAAGCATTATCATTTTCACGTACATTCTCCCCATCTACTTCTACTACACCATTATCTTGAAAAATTCTATTTGTTATTATATTTAAAAGTGTAGTTTTTCCTGCTCCATTTCTTCCAAGCAATCCATAAATTTTATTTTCATCAAACACTATATTAATATCATCTAATACCAAATTACTATTATAGCTTTTCTTTAAATTTTTAACTTCTATCTTTGCCATACATTACACCTCTCTTTGAATCATCTTTATAACATCTTCTTTAGATATATTTAATTTTTTTGCTTCATCCAGTAAAGAAATTATATAGTCATTAAAAAATCTTTCTTTTCTTCTATTTATAAGTAACTCTTTACTACCTTCCGATACAAACATACCTATACCTCTCCTTTTATAAATAATCCCTTCATTCACAAGAATATTGAATCCTTTTGCCACTGTTGCTGGATTAATCTTATACTTAACAGATATCTCTGTAGTTGATGGAATCATCTCATTTTCCTTAAAAATATCTTTCAATATACTATCTTCTATTGACTGTGCAATTTGGATATATATAGGTACATCATTAGTAAATTCTAAATTCACAATATCCCCCCTACTTTATTTATACTTATACTATATTCAATTTTAGTTAAGTGGTTCATTACTTATATAACTAACTATACAACTATTTATCTTATATGTAAATATTTGTATTAAAATTACAAAATCTTTTTCTTATTTTATTAAAAAATTCTCCTTCTTTTTAATATTTTTAGAATTAACACTTAAATAAAAAACACTAATAGAGAATAGCTATTAGTGTTTTAATATAATTAAGTTACAAGTAATTAATGATATTGCCGATACAAGTTCTCTAACAATTTAATAATTCTTTTGAAATTCTATCAAAGTCTTTATCGGATATTCCTAACTTTTTCTTAAATATTTCATCTTCTATTCTAGAAATTATTATCTTATCTGGAGATATTTTTGTAATAACATTTTTTATACTACTAATTGACTTTTCATCATCGTTATACCCATTAATAATAGTAATCTCAAATATAAATTTTCCTTTATATTGTTTATTAAAAGATTCCATATTTGAAATATACTTATCTAATGTATATCCTTCAATTGGTCTTTGAACTTTTTTAAAATGATCTTCTGTTATTACTTTTATCTCTCCAATAACTTCATCACATTTGTTAGCAATCTTTATATATTCATCCCTGCATAATAAATACCCATTAGACAGTAACCTTATAGGTAAGCCTTTACCCTTTATAAAATCAATAACATCATTAATTTTATCATTTACTAAAGCCTCACCTTTTGAGTTAATAAATATCAACTCTGCTTTTGTGCTTTCTATTTTGTTTTCTAATTCAATCAATTCATTGTCTATTTCACCAAAGGATCTTTGATTATCTACTTTATTTTTAGATCTTCCAATAGGACAAAATATACAATCAAAATTACAATATTTTTCTGGAAGTATATTAACCTCCAAAACTCTTCTTCCCTCTTCAATATAAGCTTCCTTGTAAGTAAAATTATTCATTCTTCGCTCCTCCAAATTTATAAAATAAAAAAAGCCTTAGAGATATTAAAATATCTCCCAGGCTTTTATCCTTCCGTGTACACAATAAATTGTGCGCTTTCTCTCGGACCTGCCAATTAAATACTGCGGAACCCTAGAAAGCTTTTTATATATAATTTTTATTTTAATATTCTAAGAACTTTTTCTCATTTATAATATATCAAAAATTTTTTTAAAATCAACTAATTTTTAATTAGTGTTAGTTTCTTCTTCTACTTTTTCTATTGTATTATCATCTTCATTTGTATTAGTATCTTGATCATCATCTACTATTGTATCTCCAACTTGCTTTTCTGGTTCAATAGTTTCAGTATTTTCCGGTGTAGTTACCTCTTCATCATTTGCATTTGTTGTGTCATTTTCACTTTCAACTGGTACTTCATCAGTTGTATCATTATCTTTTTCCGTGTTACTTGAATTTTCTACATCGCTATTTATTGTATCTTGTACTGGTTCTGTTGTATCTTTTGGTTCATCACTTTTAAATAAAGATATAAATTTATCCCAAAGATTTTTAAACCAATTTCCTATCTTCTCAAAGAATCCTTCATCTTTAAGTTTAACACCCAAATCTTTTAAATTTTCTTTTAATGTATCGCCAGCCTTATTTAAAGCATCTTTAAGTTCTGAATAGTCTAAATCTAAATCTTTAACATCATTCATTAAAACTACTAAAGACTCTTTAGAGTTATCACTTATGTTAATATTATATTGTTCAGTAACCTTGTCCACTATTTCTGCAACTTCTTCTTCTGTTTTTGGTTGTTCTTTAATAACTTCTGTTTTAACATCATTTATTATTGTTGATGCTTGTTCTTGTCCAACCTCTTCTGCAACATCCATAGTAGTTTCTATTTCTTTTTGTGCAGTTTCCTTTTGCTTTAAAGATATTTCAAACCCACCAACTTCTTCAACACCAGCTAATATTCCTGATAATGCTGAAGTTCCTGTAACTTTAAATGGGGCTGAAACCTTAACACTTGCTGAACTTATTCCTGAAGTTATAAGTGCATTCATAAGCATACTTTCTGTAACTTCCGTTAAATTTCTTGCATCTACTGTTATTCCTTTATTACCATCTAATAATTTTACATATGCACTTGAATAACATCCTCCTGCATAATTTGCTGGATCATTTGGATCTAAGCCTAATTGTTCAATAATAGTTTCATCAGTTATATAAATAGTTCTTGTCCCATCTGGAGCATCAAAAAACTCTCTTAATTCATTTTCTTGTGCTTTAGTTAAATCAGAACCAAAAGTTAATACATCGCCACTATTATATTCGCTTTTTGCAAAAGCCGGAGTGCTTAAACTAACACCCATAATAACAGCTAAACTTAATGCTATATTTCTAAATTTATTTTTTAACATTCTAAAATCACCTCTCTATATAATTTTACTACATATTACTATAATAACAATAATTTATCTATACAACTTTCCATTTTGTAATAAATTCTTAATATATATTGCTATTGAAAACTTAAAGTTAATGTTTTTGCTACAAGCATAACAACTAACTTATAGTACAAACATTAACTTCTCACAATCACCATTGTTAGTAATATACTTCTATTTCTCAATATAGTTGATTACATGTTTTATTATCATGTTAATGCTTCCATCACCATTTCTTTGTATTTCAAATTTTGAATTATCATGATATGCTTCTTCATTAATATATAAATCAATATCTTTATCTATTTTAAGTCTAACTCGCTTAAGCTTCTTTTCAACCCATGCCTTATCAACATTAACTTCATTTTCTAATCCATTTCCTTTTATAAATGTTTCAAAGTCTTGCTTTTTACTTGGTTCTTCTTTAAATAACTCTTGGGAAAGTTCTTCTATATTTATAGAGTCTTCTTCTTTTAATTTGCTCTTAATAGTAGTTCTTATTTTTTCTGCTTTTTCTGCATCTTCCGTAACATTACTTCTAGTCCATGTTTCTGTAGCCTTTAAAAATGTTTTTGTCATATCTCTTTTATTTGTAACAACTGAGCATCCTAAAAAACTATTCAAAAAGTAATTTGCACCATATTCATCATCATCTTTAGACTTCTTTTGTTTATCTATAACATATAAGTCACACTTTTGTCCTTCTCTAATTGGTTTAATAAATGCTGCTTTCTGAATTCTTTGACTACTAGCTGGAAGACCTGCTGCTTGAGGTACTATTCCAATCCCAATTTTATTATCAACAAATTCAACAGAATGAGTAAAGTTTTTAACATAATCCATTTTAAGTATACCTGTCATTGGACCTATATCTGTAATTAATGAAACTACAATTAAATCGCAAGATGGAATATTAACATTTCCCTTCATTATTGAATAAAGCTGTCTTGCAAGCTCTTTAGATAAACCCACTATATCCGTGTCTATTCCATTTAAATAATCTTGAACTATTTCTTTTACTATATTTCTTTCAGGATTAAATACTGCTGTCTTTAATTCTTCATCTTTTAAACACTTTTCAATATGTCTATGTAAAAATTTATAAACATCTTCACTTAACTCTAAAGTATATTCATTTAAAATTGGCTCGTCACTATTACTATCAAGTATATGTATTACTGCTTCCTGTATATTTATATCATTTATATATTCCATATTTATCACCTCTAAATGTTACTAAACTATTAAAATACAATATTACACAAATTTTATTTATTTGAAAACTTTTCTTTGGCATATTCTATACTATATTTTTTAAACAAGCTAACAGATGGTGTTAAATACCTGTTTTTTAAAGCAGCAAGATATATAAATCTTTCATGCTTTGGATTTACTATAGGCAACACTTTTACATTATAATGCTTTAATGATGATATTTTAGGGAGCACTGCAATTCCATAGTTTATTTCAACTAATCCTGCAACTGCATTATCTTCTTCAACCTCACATATTATATTAGGCGTAATATTAACTTTTTTAAATAAATTATCTATTAATGGCCTTATCCCACTTTTTTCACTAAAATATATAAATGGATATTCCTCTACTTCCATTAAATCAATAGACTCTTTATTGGATAATGGATGGTCATTAGATACAATTAAAACTAACTCCTCATGTGCTATTGGTACAAACTCAATATCTGGTTCATTTTCAACAAAAGAACAAAATACCATATCAAACTTTTCACTCTTTAATCCTTCAATTAGTGTTTTTGTAGTTCCTTGCCCAAAAGAAAATTTTATATTTTTATTTTCTTCAACTAACGAAAAGTTTTTAATCAATTGTGGTACAAAATTAGGACCTAATGTGTATATGTATCCTAGCTCTACAGTTCCTGTTGATACATTAGTAAGTTCTCTTAATTTTTTTTCACCTTTTTCTAATTCACTTAAGGCTCTATCTACATATTCAAAATATATTTTCCCATACTTAGTTAACTTAATATTTCTACCTTGCTTTTCAAATAAATAAGTTCCTAAATCCTTTTCTAATGAAGCCATAGCATGACTTAAACTAGGTTGAGTTATTGATAATTCCTCTGCAGCTTGAGTATAATGCTCAAGTTTCGCTAATACTCTAAAATAATTTAAATGATTCAAATTCATATTATTTTTCCTTTCTTATTTAACTATTAAAATTAAATAATTTTTTTACTATTAAATTTATATATCTTATAAAAGTTTATATAATTAAAGCTAACTTTCTTCTAAGAAGTAATTCACAATAAGTTAAATTTTTAATAAAGTCCTAGATGTGAAAATTGAATTAATTTTAATATCAGCTTTAAATTTCCTAGCTAATTATATCATATCTATAGATACTTTCTATAGATATTCCTAATAATATGTATTAGATTAATTAAAAATAATATATTAAAATTTATTTTGTAATAAGAAATAGATTTTTATACATAATTACGTTAAATTTTTATCAAAAGGAGTATTAAAATGCAAAATACACTTACAAAAAATAAGTATTTGCCTACGGCATTATCTATGTATATTAACTACTTTATACATGGTATGGGTTGTATAATATTAGCCCAAAATATTGATTTCTTAATGGAACAATTCAATACTAATAAAGCTGGTGTATCTTATGTTATCTCAGCTTTAGGATTAGGTAGATTAATTGTTTTATTTGTATCAGGTATCCTATCAGACAAATATGGTAGAAAGCCTTTCATACTTTTAGGTATGGGAACTTATGTGTTATTCATGGGTGGTATATTAATTAGTAATAATGTTACAATGGCATTCTTCTTCGCTTTATTAGCAGGTATGGCTAATTCATTTATGGATGCTGGTACTTATCCTGCATTAACTGAATGTTTCCCTGAGGCACCTGGAAGTGCTAACGTTGCAATTAAAGCATTTATCTCTGCTGGTCAATTCATATTACCATGGATAATAAGCTTCTTAATTGCTAACAATCTTTACTTTGGATGGTCATTCATATTCTGTATCGTAGTATTCTTAATAAATGGATTATTTATATTCAAACTTAAATTTCCTGAATTTAAGCCTGTTGAAAAAGCTGAAACTGATACAGAAGAAAAAGTTGAATCTACTGTTAAAGCTAACTTCTGGATTGAAGGTATCTGCTTAATCTTAATCGGTTTTACAGCTACTGCAACATTCCAAGTAATTGCAAACTGGTTACCATCTTTTGCAAGAGAAGTTGCCGGTGTTGAACAAACAGTTTCACTAAAATTAATAAGTATTTATAGTACTGGTTCAATAGTATCTGTTTTTGTTACTTCTATATTAGTTGCTAAATGGATTAAACAAGTTAGATTTACTTTTGTTTACCCATTAATATCTTTAGTAATGTTAACAGTACTTTGGATGTTCCCAAGCACTATAACTTGTATAGTTGCAGCATTCGTAATTGGATTCTCTGCTGCTGGTGGAGTTTTACAATTAGCATTAACTTCAATGTCAGAATTATTCCCATCAAGCAAAGGAAAAATTACTGGTATAGTATTTACAGCTTCAAGCTTAGCATCTACTATAGTACCAAGTATTACTGGTATATTAGCAGATATAAATTTAAGTCATGTAATATTATTTGATATTGGAATTACAGCATTAGGTGTTGTATTAGCACTTATAGTTAACATAAGATATAACATAGTTAAGAAAAATGAATTAAAAGCTAACAAAGCTGCTTAATAACCTTAAAGAGATTGTACAAAAATGTACAATCTCTTTTTTATTATACTGTTTATGTAATTACATAATCTCATTTAACTCTTTTATATTATAAATATTATTATTATAAACTTTAAAATTTATATACATTTAAATTTATTAATTTACATATTATAATCTATGAACATCTTTTATAAATCTTAAAGAAGTAATTTCAAAAAACAACTTTATTTTTTTTGTATTTACTTATAGTAAATACATTTATACTAAAGGAGGTAAAACTATGGAAACTAGAATATTTAAATTAAATCAAGTAGCTATAGGAAATGATAATCAAGCTACAAAAACTCCATTTTACTCTACTGATTCAACTAGTGGTGTTGTTTGGGTTGTTAAGCCTGGTCAAAAAGTACCTACACATATGCACACTACTTCTGATGATGTATGGATTTGTATGCAAGGCAAAGGAGTTTTTTATCCTGAGGAAGGTAAAGAAGTAGAGATTTCTAAAGGCGATATAATAGTATCTGCCAAAATGAACATCATGGAATGATTAATACTGGAGATGAAGATTTTATATTTATAGGAATTGTTGCACCAACTCCTTCAGATTATCATCCACTTTAATAATATTTATTAATATAATATCTAGTTATTTATCTACTTATAATTTTAAAACATAAAATCACCTAATAAGATTTTTAATCAAATTAGGTGATTAATTATAAATAAAAAACTCAATCTTATTTCAAATAGAGCTTTTATCTTTAACTGTAAATTTTATAATAATACTCTAAGGCATTTGAAATTAATTCTTTCTTATTAGATGTTAATATACAGTTTATATATTATTAAATCCTAATTTCTTTTATATATTAAATTTATTTTATTTCTTAAATATACTTTCTCCTTCTTTTATTGTTTCAAGTACTTGTATATTCTTAATTTCCATAGGTTCAACTTTTAATATATTCTTATCTAATATAACTAAATCAGCCAGTTTACCTTCTTTTATAGTCCCTTTAATATCTTCTTCAAAATATTGATATGCAGCATTTTTAGTTACAGCTTTTAATGCTTCTATCGCTGGTATTCTTTCATCAGCACCTAATAAAACTCCATTCTTAGTTATTCTGTTAACTGCGCACCAAATAGTTTCTAACATATTAGGTTCAATAACAGGTGCATCTTGATGGAATGTAAATAATATTTCTTTATTTAATGCACCTTTAGCTAAACTTATCCTACTGGCTCTTTCCATTCCGAAATTCTTAATATGTATATCCCCCCAATGATATACATGTGCAATAAAGAAAGATGGTATCATATTAAGATCTTTTACTCTATCTAATTGATCTCTATCTAATAATTGAGCATGTATTATAACTGGTCTTATTTCATTTGTTGATTTAATTTTCTTCTTAGCAAGTGCATATTGATTTATGTATTGTTCACAAGCTGCATCACCATTACAATGAACTAAAATTTGCATATTTTCTTTTAATGCTAATTCTAATTTAGCTTCTAACTCTTCATCGCTTTGAGTTCCATATGCATAATAATTCTCTTTTTCTCCTAGATACGGTGTACGCATCCAAGCTGTACGCCCTTGTGGTGAACCATCTAAAAATGTCTTATAACCTCCAATCTTTACATGGTTATCATACTTATTTAAACAATTTGCAAACTTTTCTTTTAATTCATCTGCTTTAGCTACATCCATAAAGCCTATTAAGTCTATTTTTAATAATTTTGCTTGTATTAAATATTGAAAAATTGGTGCTAGTTGAGTTATTACAAACCCTTCTTGTACTGTTGTTATTCCATAAGATGCATAAGCATTTTGAGCTTTAATTAAACTTCCCATAAACTCTTCACTAGAAACCATAGGTAACCTTTGAATATAATTCATATATGCTGCTTCTTCTAAATATCCTGTAAGCTTTCCATCTTTTTTTTCTATAATTCCCCCATCTGGGTTTGGTGTATCTACAGTTATGCCCATTTCTTTTAACCCTAAAGAATTAAATACTCCCATATGTCCTGATTTATGTTTACATAAAAGTGGATTATCAGGTGCCGCTTCATCTAAAAGCTCTAACGTTGGATGCATTTTTTCATCTAAAAAGTTTTGATCATATCCATTTGCTTGTATCCATTTTCCCTTAGGTATATTATTCTTTTTAATAAATTTTTGTATTACTTCTTTAATATCTTTAAAGTTTACAACTTCTGATAAATCTACTTGAGTAAAAGAACTAGCATATCCTGAAAAATGACTATGTGCATCTATAAATGATGGCATTAGTGTTTTTCCTTTTAGGTCTATTAACTCTACATCTTCACTAGCTACTTTTTCACATTCTTCCTTAGTTCCAACTTTAAATATCTTATTATTCTTTGTTAATATTGCTTCAACATATAATTGTTTATCTTCAAGTGTTAATATATCTCCATTAAAATATAATTTTTCCTTTATCTTCATTTTAAATCACCTTCACTTAAAATATTTTTCTTGTAATTTAACAATATAAATCTTTTTTTATTATTAACAAAATTTACATTTACTATTGTTATTACTTTAAATAATTTCTTTATTTTAGTTTCCTCTAACTTTCAACACTCTCTAATAAATATATGCCTTTAAGTTATTATTTTTTTAATGCTATTATAACAAAATTTACAATATTATACCTATTATTAACTATAAATAAATTTATTAAAATTTTAAGAACAATTCTTTTATTATTAATCACTCCTATTTTATAAAATTAAGTTCCTTATCTATACTTTTAAATATTTTTCATTAATTTCCTAACTAAAAACTAATAATCGAGTAGGAGGAAAATAATTATTTTATTTTCCGTCCTCTCACACCACCGTGCGTACCGGTCTGGTACACGGCG